>CAMDGJ010000022.1 GCA_945897545.1 Flavobacterium psychrophilum | reverse complement strand
TTGGGGTGGAACTGCATTCCCTTCAGGAACTGCAGCTGTTGATGCCAATGGTGTAATTATCCCAACTGCCGGTACTTATGATATTACTTTTAACAAAACAACTTTAGCGTATAGTATTAAATTTAAGGTCATAAGTATTATTGGGGCTTCATCTCCGATAGTTTGGGGTGATACCGATATGATTACTACCGACGGTAATATTTACACGCTTTCTAATGTTGCCTTGGGAACTGGTCCATTGAAATTTCGTGGAGACCATTCTTGGAATTTACCGTACAACTGGGGTGGAACGGCTTTTTCTTCTGGAACTGCAGTAATTGATGCTGATGGATTTCCTATCCCAACTGCTGGCAACTACGATATTACTTTTAATATTGCTACAGCTGCGTATAGTTTAACTAGCTCGTTAGCAACTAAAGCATTCAATACTTCAAAGTTTAGTGTATATCCAAATCCTGCAAAAAACAATTGGAACTTCAGCTCTTCGAATGAGAACATCGAAACCATTCAAATTTTAGATGTCATGGGCAAAACAATTCGTTCTTCCTTTTCTAAAAGTAACTTTGTAACGGTTGACGCTTCTGGTTTAACTAGCGGAATATATTTTGCCAAAATTGCAACAGCAAATGGAACAAAAACGCTAAAATTGATTAAAGATTAGATTAATAAGTTTTTTGTTAAGTCCCTTAGTGCTTCGGTGCTAAGGGATTTTTTTTAGTATATTCCTAAAACGTTCTGATCATATCACCACAAACCCACGTCATCGCTTTAGAAAGTATAAAAACCAATTACTGGTTTTACAATTAAACAAGCCAGAAGAAGTCTGGGTATCTGGTATTACTTATATTGGGAAAAGAGAAAATCATTGTTATTTAAGTTTACTAACAGATGCTTATTCCAAAAAAATTGTTGGATACAATCTAGCCGATAACTTCAATACTCAAAGTAGTTTAGTGGCATTCTGTTAGCTATTAAGCAAAGGAAAAATAAAGCAATACCTCCGATACACCATTCCAATAGAGGATTGCAATATTGTGCCAATGAATATCAAAAACTATTAAGCAAAAATGCCATTCAGCCCAGTATGACCCCAAACTCGGATCCCTATGAAAATGCAGTAGCAGCAAGAATAAATGGAATTTTGAAACAAGAATTTAGCATCGACAAATACATTAAAGACCTTCCAATTATGATACAAATTATCAAAGAAACAGTAACTATTTATAATGAAAAAAGACCTCATTTATCGAACCATATGCTAACACCAAATCAAATGCACGAGCAAAGTAAACTAATAATGAAAACCTATAAAACTAAAAACAGCATCAAAAACGATTTTGATGCTGTTTAATTTATCAATTTTTATCTAATAATCTGTATCGATTATTTAGAACTAGTCATTTATTATCTAATTACTTTCCGAATATATATCTTAAAGTAATTTGTGCTTGCCAAACATCAAATACAGAAGCATTTTTCTGGAAAGTGTCTTTTATAAGGAATCTGTTTCCGGCCGCATCCGTTTGAGTTGCCAATTGATAAAATGGCACGTTAGCGGTAAGTGTTCTATAATTCAAAACGTTTCTGTTTGTAACTCTTTGAGTAACTCCCCAATCTCTATTTAACAAATTGGTAAAATTAAGGATATCAGCTCGTATTTGGAAGTTGTTGTTCTTTCCAGCGATTTTTACAAAAAGATCCTGCGTCACCGATAAATCAAGTCTATGCAACATCGGAAGAACGTGTGCATTTCTTTCAGCATACTGACCTCTTCTACCAGATAAATAAGAATCTTGATTTATATAATCATCAAAAGCTTTTTGTTGTTGTGCTTCGGTATAAATGGTAGCTACTCCATTACTAACCACGGTTTGCGATTGAAAACGAACTTCGCTTGCTGATTTAGGAACATACAACAAATCATTAAATGATACTCTATCTCCATTCATATCTCCATTGTAGGAATAGGTAAATGCACCTGATTGTTCTCCAATATATCCTAAGTTGATCGAAGTTGATCCTCCAATTTTTTCGCCATAAGTAATCTTATATCCTAGAATACCAACTATTCTATGAGGCGTGTTATTATCCGCAGTCGCTAAAGACAAATCATTATTTCCGTTTATCGATCTTGCATTTGTCCAAGAACCTGATGCTATCGATCCTGCAGACATTAAATCAGCTGCCCCAGAGTGTGTATAAGCTAATGACCCCCATAACCCATTTTTATAAGGATATTCTAATTTGAAAGTTGTAGAATAAAAATATCCTTCATTGGTGTTAGCAAGAACAATAGCATTAGAAACATTGTCATTGATACGAACACCAGGATCATTATTTAGAGGAGTGTTACCTGCAAATCGTGGTCTATTATCAGTTCCTGCAAAAGTCCCAACTGGTTTGTCTAAATTTGCATTGTAATAGTACATTGCATTCATGTTTTTACTAAAAAGTCCTTCAATAGTTCCAACAAAACCAAAAGGTAGTTTTTGATCAACCGCTAAGTTTGTTTTCCAAGATTGAGGAAATTTAAAATCCGTGTCAGTAAAGGCAAGATCGACTTGAGTAGGTAAAGTTGCAACAGCTGGTGTAAAATAATCCGCTGGATTTGGTGTGAAACCATAACCTCCGGTCACCAAAGCGGCTCCGCTTACATCTATGAATCCTGTCAACACTCCATTATTACCAATCGCATTTGACAAGAATACTGCAGGTGGTCTTCCAGTAAAAATTCCGCTTCCTCCACGAACTTGAGTCTTAGCATCTCCGGTAACATCTAAATTAAAACCTACTCTCGGTTCAAATACAACTTGTGTATCTGGCATCAAACCAGTGTTGAATTTCTCTCCATTTGCAAAAGTTAAGGTATTAACCAAAGGGTTCTCAAGAGCAGTGTCTTTAAAAGAAACTAATGTCGCTCTCAAACCAGCAGTAATTGTTAATTGATCATTTACTTTGATTTCATCTTGAGCATATAAATCATATTTATTATATTCTAAAACTTGCAATGGGTCTTCTCCACCTGGCAAAGCAGAATATCTAAATTGAAAACGAGAAGGCAAGTTAGTTAAAGATGGTGCGTTACCATTCGCTGCCGAAGTAGTAGCAGCAGCAGTAAAAGCAGCTAATGAATCAAAAACATAGACTCCATTAGATGCAGGGAAAAACAAGTTGTTAGAAATAAATTTTTCATAATTTGCACCAAACACAAATGTGTGTTTACCAAAACGACCAGTAACATTATCTGTGAAATGTAGTGTAGAATAATCTAACAAATTTCCTGGTGTAAAAGGATCTAATCCTACAGAAATTAATGTGGCAGCGTTTGCACCATTATTTCTGATATCAATTGTTGGAAAAATCCCTCCTCCTTGTATGCCTCTATTCTCTTCTTGTAAATCATATCCTCCGATGAAGGTGTTACTCCATCTTTCTGAAAATTTACTATTCACTTCTAAAACTAAAGATTTTGTATTATCTTCAATCACATAGCCACCATTTTTAAAAGACATAGCATTAGCCTGCGCTGTTCTATTTCCTAGACCTGCAGAATTTGAATTTGAAATAAGTACGTCTGAAGATGAGTCGTGCTGTACATAACGCAAAGATACTTTGTGATTATCATTTACATTCCAATCTAATCTAGCCAAGAACTTGGTTGACTCACTTACTGAATTAAAATTTTCAAAAGGACCTGTTTCGTATCCAAATTTATCAAACATCAGTTTTGATAAATCTTGCATTTGTGTGTAAGTTGGCAAAGAAGTCTGAGCTCCTGCGTTAGGAGAACCAGTCGAAGTCCAGGTTGTAGCAGGTCTTGTATTTTCTATTGTCTCAAAATTTCCAAAAAAGAACAATTTGTTTTTAATAATTGGCGCTCCTAATCTAACTCCCCAAATAGTTTCATCAAATTTACCTGGCACAATTTTTACATCACCGGCTTTAGTTCCTACATAATTTTTTCCGTTATTTCGAAAAGAATTATACACAGATCCTTCAATCTCATTAGTTCCACTGCGGGTAACTGCATTGATTCCAGAACCTGTAAAACCTGATTGACGAACATCATAAGGCGCAATGTTTACTTGTAATTGCTCAATAGCATCAAGAGAGATTGCAGTAGAACCCGTTCTACCACCAGCTTGCGAATCACTTCCAAGCCCAAATCCATTATTAAAAACAGATCCATCGATAGTAAAATTATTTGCTCTTGAATCCTGACCTCCAAAAGAACCATTAGCTCCTGCATATGCACTATATTTAGTAACAGAATTGATAGACCTAGAACCTAATACTGGTACTGCGGTGATTTGTCTGTTAGAAAATTGTGTTGAGGCTCCCGTTCTACTTTTTGAAAATGTACTATTAGAGTTTGATTTTTTAATAACAACCTCTTCAAGTGCATTAACTTCGTTTTCTATAACAATGTTAATAGTTATGTTGTTACCTAAAGGCGCATTAATTTCAGTGACTTCAGCCGTTTTGTAACCGATAAAAGAAACCTTAACATTGTAAGGACCTCCTGGTCGTAATGATGGAATCGCATAACCCCCTTGTACATCTGTTGTTGCATAATACTTTGACCCAGTTGGAGTATGTATTGCTTCAACGGTTGCGCCCGGAAGTCTTTCTCCGCTAAGACTCTTCACAGTCCCATTCATACTAGAATTTGTGACTTGAGAATGTCCAGCGATGGACGAGAGAAAAATAAAAAGTAAGATGATTTTTTTCATTTTTTGTTATTAATTAGTTTATTAATTTTTGGCAAAATTCTAACATTAAAACCTAATAAGGGTTAAGTAAACGTTAATAAAATTTCGTTTGGCCGCACGATGTTTATAAATAAAATTTTACATTAAAAACACGTCAGGTTATTTACTTCTACATAATTGATTTTCAAAATAATAGCAAAATAAGCATCATTACCAGTGTTGATAAATAAGTTGTGCAAAAGGATTCGAAAACGTATAAAGAGATCCAATAACGGCTACAAAAAAACCTTGATTTTGATAAATCAAGGTTTTTAGTAAATTTACACCATCTTTTAGACAGAATTTGATGAAATTTTATTTATTGTTCAAGAAATGTTTCAATAAAAACTCAGTTGAGCTATCGTGATTATTAACCTTTTTAGCATCTATTTCGTCCAGAATGGAATTAGCCAATTGTTTGCCCAATTCAACCCCCCATTGGTCATAACTAAAAATGTTCCATATAATTCCTTGAACAAAAATCTTATGTTCGTATATTGCTATTAAAGAACCTAATGTTTTAGGGGTTAACTTTTGTATCAATATTGTATTTGTAGGCTTGTTTCCGTTGAAAACTTTATAAGGCAACAGAAATTTTGCTTTTTCTTCAGAAAGTCCTTGTTGGTCGAATTCGGCTTGCACTTGTTCCTTCGTTTTGCCATTCATCAAAGCTTCCGTTTGGGCAAAAAAGTTCGACATTAATTTGTCGTGATGATCTTCGTTACCGTATAATGGTTTTACAAATCCAATAAAATCTGTTGGGATCAATTTTGTTCCTTGATGAATCAATTGAAAAAAGGCGTGTTGCGAATTGGTTCCTGGTTCACCCCAAATAATAGTTCCTGTCTGATAATTCACAGGTTTACCGTCACGCCCAACACTTTTTCCATTACTTTCCATTGTGCCTTGTTGCAAGTAAGGAGCCAATTTTTGTAAATATTGTGTGTATGGAATCAAGGCTTCGCTTTCGGCTCCAAAGAAGTTATTGTACCAAATGCTCAACAAAGCTAAAACCACAGGAATATTTTTATCAAAATCGGCTGTTTTGAAATGCTCGTCCATTTCATTGGCACCAGCCAATAATTCGTTGTAATTATCAAAACCAACAGCCAAACTTACTGAAAGACCCACGGCACTCCAAAGTGAAAATCGTCCGCCAACCCAGTCCCACATTGGAAAAACGTTTTCTGGATTTATTCCAAACTCCGTTACTCTTTGTAAATTGGTTGAAACCGCTACAAAATGTTTGGCCACATCTTCTTGCGAAGCTGATTTCAAAAACCATTCTCTAATCGTCTCCGAATTAGTTAATGTTTCTTGGGTTGTAAAAGTTTTAGAAACAATCACGAAAAGAGTAGTTTCAGGATTAAGTTTTTTAATGATTTCGTTTACGTGATCACCATCCACATTGGATACAAAATGAATATTCAAGTGATTTTTATAGTATTTCAAGGCTTCAACAACCATGGCAGGTCCAAGGTCTGAACCTCCAATCCCAATGTTTACAACATCAGTAAATGGTTTTCCGGTATAGCCTTTTATGTCTCCGTTTACGACTTCGTTTGTAAACCTTTTTATTTTGTTTTTTACTTCAAAAACTTCTAGAATTACATTTTCGTCGTCAACCTTTATTACAGCGCTTTCTTTTGCACGTAATGCGGTATGTAAAACAGCCCTGTTTTCGGTTTGATTAATGATGTCGCCATCAAAATATTTAGCAATTGCATCCTTCAACTGCATATCATTTGCCAATTCAAGCAACAATTTTATCGTTTCCTGATTGATGATATTTTTAGAGTAATCAACTATGAAATCATTCCAATTAAAATGAAATTTTGCCGCTCTTGTATTGTCTTCAACAAACATTTCCTTGATAGAAGCAGTTTTCATGTCCTGAAAATGGTGCTGCAGCTTTTGCCAAGCTAAAGTTGTTGTTGGGTTTGTGTTTTGTAAAGCCATTTTGTGTTAAATTTTAAAAGCGCAAATTTACAATTTTAGTTTGTAAAATAAACAATGCTTTCGTTATCAGTGGAAAAAACTGCAAACTATTCTAGATTTACAGATTCGCGACGCTGTCTAATTCCCACTTCAAAGATTCAATTTGTTGCTTAAATCAAGGAAGATTTTTGCTCTCCATTGGCTGCGAATTGGGTAATTTTAATCGCAACGCATCAACTTGAACTCCGTTTTTCCAGAATCGATAACAAACATGAGGTCCTGTAGAGAGTCCGGTGCTTCCTACTTTACCAATTATGCTTCCTTGAGTTACTCTTTGTCCTCTGCGAACCATAATTCTAGACATATGGAGGTATTGGGTCGAATAGGTTCTGTCGTGTTTGATTTTTACAAAATTCCCGTTTCCTGCTGTATAACCCGTTTGCTCTACAATTCCAGAGGCGGTTGTCATAATTGGCGTACCGGTTGGCGCAGCGTAATCGGTCCCTTTATGTGCTTTCCAAATCATTTGTACGGGATGAAATCTGCTCCTTGTAAAACGCGAAGTGATATTGGCATATTTGAGCGGCGATTTGAGGAAAAAATTCTTGAGTGCTTTTCCGTTTTCATCATAATAATCTATTTTTCCTGAACCCTCATTTTGAGCAAACGGAAAGGCGTAAATCATTTTGCCTTTGTATTCAAAAAAGGCGGCTCTCAAACTATCAACGCCGTCATAAATAGTGTCATCAATATATCTTTCGGTAAAAATAACTCCAAATTGATTTCCTTTTTTTAACTTGAAAAAATCGATTGACCAAGCGTAAACTTTGATTAAGGTATTAGCTAAGGCCGCATCAACTCCTTGCTTGTTTAATTCTTCAGAAAAAGAACCCTTTAATTCTCCAGCGATTGTCCTTTTTTTTATTCGAATGGGTCTTGTGATTTTTGTAACACTAATTGAATCTCTAAAATCTATCACGTAATAACTGGCTCTATCAGGTTGATAAATTAAAAATTGCAATTTTTTAAATCGGTCTTTGGAACGCAATATCGTAAATGATTTTCCAATTCTAACCGTTCTAACATCAAAGGTATCTTTTATTTTATTGACGATGTCATATACTTGCTTGTCTCCAATATTTTGCTTTTCTATCATGCTTCCAAAGGTGTCGCCACTTTGCACGGTGTCATGGAGCACATTGAAATCATTAAAATTTAGCCCAAATTGTTCAACATGGCGATTATTTTTTGGGTTTGGAATTATGCTCACTGTTTCAGGCTGCTGACAGGAAACTAATGAAACCAACAAGATTATAATTAAGTACGCTTTTTTCAAATTGAATGTGTTATATGATTTTGTCGTTTTTGTTTTCAAAGACCTCAATTCGTTTATAAATCAGTGATTAATTAAAAACTTTGTCTTTTTATCTTTAATTTAAACGGATTATGTAATCCTTTGAAACCTTCTAACTCTGCTTTTATAGAGCCTACGGCAAGATTTGCTTTTATTCTTAGAGGTAATTTATTTTCATCATCAGATATCCAAATAGTTAAACTCTCTTCTTCTTTAAAAATTCGCCCTGATTGAACAAATGGTCTAAAAATCATTGTTGAAACATCTCCAAATTTAGTCCTAATATTTTCCCGACCAATAAACTTTAACCTAAATTTTGTTGTTTTATCATCAAAAAACATATCAATAGCCACAAATTCTCCAGTGTTAATTTTATCAATATTAGGATAATTTCGCAAATAATAAAACGACGACAAAATGTCTTGAGTGTTTTTAGGAATATCAAAAGTCTTCTCTGTATTGTGCTTATAATCTTTTACCAAAATATTATTTTCGGCCTGATTAAAAAACCCTTGCTGGTTTTTATTGTAGCCTCCTTCATCAATTTTTCTAACAAATTGATAGGGATTTCTAGTCTCTTTGTCAATATAGCTTTCGTATAAATCCTCGACTTTGAAAAAAAACTTTGATACGCCCGTAGTGTATCCTTTACCAATAACGTGAAAAACTTTTTTGTTGTTTATAGTTGCTTCCTTAACTTCTAAAGTAGCATAACCAGCATTTACTAGGCCATAATGAATACGAAATATAAACCATTCTCCCACATCAAAAGCTTCGGATTGTCGAGAATCAAAACTTACCGTAGTAATAAATAATAGTAATAGAATTATTCTTTTTATAGCCATTTTAGATTATTTATTGCCAGCCAATGCAAATTTTGTTCCAAATGTATTAAAACAAAAAAACCCAGTCAAATGAATGACTGAGTTTAATGCTATTAACTAACCAAAAAATATAAATTATGAAATTTATATAAAACAAATAAGGAAACCACCCCTTATTTATCAACGATGCAAAGGTACTTAGGGTTTTGTGTTTTTCTTATTAAAAAATAAAGTTTAACAGAACATTTGCATAAGTTTATGTTCCTTTCAAGTTATTTTTTCACTTTGTATAAAAAATATGAATTTTATTTACATTCATCACAATTCCTTTTTAGTTTTTACGTCTTAATTAAACTTTGGTAGGAGAAGAATTTGCAACTATTATTTATCACTATAGTTAAAACCAAAACCCAATACTAAACCAAGTATACCCTTTGTTAGTTTCTGGCGACCAAGAATATTTTACTTCTACGGGTCCGATGATTGTCTCTACACCATAACCTAAGGCATAACCAGAATATTTAGGGAGTGATATCCAGTCTAGTGAATCGAAAAGATTAGCACTAATATTGGCATAATTTGCTGAAAAATTTAAATGGTTTTTCTTAAAAATTTCATAGTCTAAGGTTAAAGAAGATTTTAAATAACTATCTCCTGCGATACTCAAGAAATCATATCCATAAAACGATCTGAAATTATTGATGGGGGCAAAACCGTAACCGCCCAAAACAAAATTGAAAAAGGGAACGTTTTTTTCTCCAAGAGAAAAACCTCCTTCTGTTTGAAATTTAAAGGTGGCTTTTTTTAAAACTTTGAATGCGATTCCTACGTCAGCTTTAGCTATTGAAAAAGGATTGAATTTTCCAGTATAATTTGAAGAAAATAAATAGTTATGCAAATCACCAGAAAAATACCATCCTCTTGTTGGGAAAAATTGGTTGTCAAAGGAATCGTATCTCATATAGGCAAAAACAGCACCGTAATGACTTTTGTCTAGAGCAGTGTCAGTATCGATGATCGTTTCGGAATTTATATTTAAATAATTGTGCTCAATACCTAATCCTATCAAAAATTTCTGAGCAAAAATTGATTGAAAATACAACTCATTAGTCAAGTCTATAAAATTAATATTGAGCGAATTTACTAATGGATCAGGAAAAAAGCTAACTATTTGGTTGGTAATGTTTTTGTTGAATTGATTCAGTTGCGATTTAAATCCAATGCTCAAATTATATCCATTATCAATATAATAATCTAAATTATACCGGAGATTATCCCCAATAATAAAATCGAATGAAGCCACATCGTTTTTAAAAAGGGTGTTTTTGTTTGTAATGTTTGCCAAAACCGCACTTTTGTATAGTCCGTCATAATGCAATCCGAATTTCAAATAGGTTTTTACAGGATTTTCCGTCAGGTTTAGAACTAAATTATCTCCAGTGCCATTTGGCTCTAAAGAATATGTTACGGTTCCAAAATTACGAGTTGCATCAATATTATTGATTCCCGTTTCTAAATCTATATACCTAATTTTTGAACCTCGCTTAAACTTTAATTTTCCTTCAATATAGGCTTTCGAATAATGAACTAAATTGTTGCAGACGATTTCTACAATTTGCAAACTATCAGATTCTATTTTTAATTTAGGCTTTTGATACCGAAAAGAATCATCACCTAATTTATCCAGCTCCTCATAAACCGTAAATGCGGCTTCTTCGCCTCTTAATATAATTTCTTTTGCTTTTTCAAAGGACACAGCTCCAATGTCTTTGATATCTGGTTTTATATAAATATTTGTGTTTTTAGAATTCGCTTTCATTCTTTCAATCATGTCAAGATTAGTGATTTGAAATAAAATCTTCGTTGCATCTTGTAGTTGCTCTTTATCACGCAACCCACTTTGCACATCGACACCAATAATGATGTCAGCACCAAGTTTCCTAATTTCTTCAATAGGATAATTATTACTCACACCGCCATCAACTAAGAGTTTTCCATCAAGTGTTACGGGCGAAAAAACGGAAGGCAATGCTGAGCTGGCAAATAATGCTTGAGCCAAAACTCCTTTATCTAAAATAACTTGTTTTCCAATTTCAATATCCGTGGCCATACACAAGAAGGGAATTGGCAACTGGCTGAAATCTCTAACATGCCTGACGTGTAAAGTGATCCTGTTAAACATATTGTAATTAAACATCCCTTTAGAGAGCGATTGCGGAACACCAAGTTTAAATTTATTGAAAGAGAGCACTAATGCATACAACTCATCATTTCTTTTTTCGTAAAAACTCTTTGAAGAACGCGGAATGTAGTCAATTAATAAATTATCAAAATTAGTTATCGATACAATAGAATCTAGTTGTGCTGCATTGTAACCAGAGGCATAAAGCGCCCCAACAACTGCCCCCATGCTGGTTCCGCCAATATAATCTATTTTTATTCCTGCTTGTTCTAAAACTTTCAAAACTCCAACGTGAGCGAAACCTTTTGCGCCGCCACCACTTAAAACAAGCCCTATTTTGGGCCTTTTTATGGTGTCTTGCGAATAAGATAGAAGAAAAGTGAAAAACAGAAAGACGAATAGACTACACTTTTTCATTTTAACTAACTATTAGTTATGTAAAAGTCGGTAATTTTTTTGGCTTTTGATATACCTACAACTTCAGAAATTTCTTTTTCTGTGGCTAATTTTAATCTTTTAACGCTTTTAAAATGTTGAATCAACACTAACATGGTTTTTTCGCCAATTCCCGGAATACTTTCAATCGAAGAATTAAGTGCTGATTTACTCCGTTTGTCCCTATGATGAGTAATCCCAAAACGGTGGGCTTCGTTTCGCAATTGCTGAATGACTTTTAAAGTTTCGGACTTTTTGTCTAAATACAAGGGAATAGAATCGCCGGGATAAAATAGCTCTTCCAATCTTTTGGCAATGCCAATGATAGTGATTTTTCCTCTCAATCCTAATTCATCAATACTTTTCAAGGCCGATGACAACTGTCCTTTTCCACCATCTATAATAGTAAGTTGTGGCAAAGGTTCGTTTTCATCTAACAATCGTTTGTATCTTCTATACACTACTTCGGTCATAGAAGCAAAGTCATCCGGTCCTACAACCGTTTTTATATTAAAATGACGATAGTCTTTTTTGCTGGGTTTCCCATCCTTAAACACCACGCAAGCCGCCACAGGATTCGTTCCCTGAATATTTGAATTATCAAAACATTCAATGTGTCGTGGCTCAACTGGCAATCGCAAATCTTTCTGCATTTGCGCCATAATTCTATTGGCGTGACGATCTGGATCTACTATTTGTAGTTGTTTCAGTTGTTCAATTCGGAAAAATTTAGCATTGCGAATCGACAAATCTAGAATTTGTTTTTTGTCGCCCAATTGCGGAACGGTAACTTTTATGTTTTCGCCAACTTCAACGTCAAATGGAACTACAATTTCTTTGGATAATAATTGAAAACGTTCTCTGAGTTCTATTATTGCTAACTCTAATAATTCTTCGTCGGGTTCATCGAGCTTCTTTTTGATTTCCATAGTATGGGAACGAATAATCGAGCCGTGAGAGATTTGAAGAAAATTAACAAAGGCGGCGCTTTCGTCTGAAACTATAGAAAAAACATCGATGTTGGTAATTTTTGGATTGACAATGGTGGAGCGTGATTGATAATTTTCGAGAACGTCGATTTTATCTTTAATTTTTTGCGCTTCTTCAAACTGCATATCACGAGCCAAATCCGTCATCACTTTTTTGAAATCTTTCATTGATTCCTTGAAATTTCCTTTCAGGATTTCACGAATAGCGTCAACTTGCTTTTGGTAATTTTCTAAAAATTCATATCCTTCGCAAGGTCCTTTGCAATTGCCAATATGATATTCTAAGCAAACTTTGAATTTATTATTTTCGATATTCGATTTACTCAAATCATAGTTGCAAGTCCGCAGCGGATAAAGTTCCTTTATCAAATCTAATATAGTGCTTACAGTTTTGAAACTGGTGTACGGACCATAATATTCAGAGCCATCCTTTATTAATTTTCTAGTGGAAAATATCCTAGGAAAAGGTTCCTTTTTGATGCAAATCCAAGGATAAGTTTTGTCGTCACGCAACAAGACATTATATCTTGGCATAAGCGATTTTATAAGGTTGTTTTCCAATAAAAGCGCATCAGTTTCTGTAGCGACTACGATGTGTTTTATAGTTACAATCTTCTTAACCAAAACATTTGTTTTGGCCGTATCGTGAATTTTATTAAAATAAGAAGAAACCCTTTTTTTTAAATTTTTGGCTTTGCCCACATACAAAATCTTCCCTTCCTTGTCATAATATTGATAGACTCCGGGGCCATCAGGCAGGGTTTGAATTTGAAGTTCTAGAGTTGGAATATTCATTGAACAAAGTTAGCTGAAAAATATGAAGTTCCAAATCCAGAAAAAGTTTAAACCCAACGATTGTCATTTTAATAAAGATTTATAAATTTATCTTTGTAAAAATATTTAGTATGATTTACTGGAAGAAACTTTCGAATGAAGAACGAAAAAATAGAGTTCAAAAAGCATTAGACGAAAACGTAAACTACTCTAAAGATGCTTCTCTTGGTTATCCCGCTTCACATCTTGATGGAAAAGTATTTAATGACGACGCTCCTTTTTTAAAGGATGCTCCAGTTTTGCAGACTTTTGTAGCAAATCCCAATCATATAGGTTGCCATACTCTGGGAACTTCTGAATCAGCATTCAAAGGCACACAAGAAATGGAACGCGAAGTATTGAATGTGCTTGCTGTTGATGTTTTCAAAGCACAACCCGATTCGTTCGACGGCTATATTTCATCTGGCGGAACCGAAGCCAATGTACAAGCAATCTGGATGTATCGTAATTTTTTTATGTACAAAAAAGGAGCAAAATTAGATGAAATTGTCATCATATCGTCTTATGATACCCATTATTCTATCCCAAAAGCAGCTAATCTTTTGATGCTTGATTGGATAAAAACTCCGGTTTCTTTCGAAAAAAGAGCGATTGACACAACAGCCCTTGAAAATGAAATTGTAAATGCCAAACTAAACGGAAAAAAATATTTTATTGCTGTGGCAAATCTAGGAACAACCATGTTTGGTTCTGCTGATAATCCCGACGATTACACAGCTGCTTTCGAGAAACACCAAGTGGAATATAAACTTCACATTGACGGAGCTTACGGTGGTTTTGTCTATCCGTTTAGCAACCAAAAATCAGCTATTAATTTTAGTAATCCAAAGATAAGTTCTATCACCATCGATGCACACAAAATGCTGCAGTCACCATACGGAACAGGTATTTTTATTTGTAGAAAAGGATTGATAGAAAATGTTTTGACTAAAGAAGCTGAATATGTCGAAGGAATGGATCTAACGCTTTGCGGAAGTCGCTCTGGTGCTAATGCCGTGGCAGTTTGGATGATTTTGTATACTTATGGCCCGAACGGTTGGTTCGAAAAAGTAAGCATTTTGCAAATGCGCACCCAGTTTTTGTGCCAGCAATTAGACCTGCTAAATATCAAATATTTCAGGGAACCTTTTATGAATATTGTGACCATTCAGGCAGAGTATATTCCAGAGGAAATCGCTAAAAAATTTGATTTGATACCCGATCAACATCATGAAGGGAATAAATGGTACAAAATTGTACTTATGGACCACGTTGAAGTAGAACATTTAACGACTTTTATAAACGAATTAAAAGCGATAGCAAATGCTTAAAAAAGAGTTACGGATAAAATACAAATCCTTGCGAAACCAACTTTCAGAAAATGAAGTTGAAGAAATGAGTTTGGCTATTGCCAATACAGTGTTGTCATTGCCAATTTGGGAGAAAACTTATTTCCATATTTTCCTTCCTGTAACAGAACAAAAAGAAGTCAATACCGAGCTTATTTTACATTTGCTTGCCGGGAAAGATAAGGAAATTGTTGTTTCAAAATGCGATTTCGACACTTGTAATTTGACTCATTTTCTTTTGACTGACAATACCAAAATCAAGAAAAACGAATATAATATTCCAGAACCTGTTGATGGATTAGAAGTTCCAACCAGCAAAATTGACTTGGTTTTTGTGCCGCTTTTGGCTTTTGACAAAACCGGACATCGTACGGGTTATGGCAAAGGTTTTTATGACAAATTCTTGACGGAATGCAAACCCGAAACCATCAAAATTGGACTTTCCTTTTTTGAAGCCGAAGAAAAAATTGAGGATGTTTTTGAAAATGACGTGAAGCTGGATTATTGCGTAACACCGAATTCAGTTTACAAGTTTTAATTACTGTGATGAAACGCTTTTTTATTGAAAACAATCAAAATCCCAACGCCTGTAGAAATCGCCATATCGGCAATGTTGAAAATCGCATTGAAGAATTTGAAGTGGTGTCCGCCCCAAATAGGGAACCATTCTGGCCAGTTTCCTTCGAATAATGGAAAATACAACATATCAACTACTCTGCCGTAAAACCATGTTCCATAGGGTTTGTCAGTAAATAAAGTAGCTAAATGCCCGTGGCTGTCATCAAAAATTACACCATAAAAAACAGAATCGATGATGTTGCCAAAAGCGCCTGCAAGGATCAGGGCAATTGCTACAATAAGATAGTTTGAACTGCGCTTTCTTTCGACAGAATCCCAAAGCCAATAGCCAATTCCCGTAACGGCAACAAGTCTAAAAAGAGTGAGGAATAATTTTCCGTATTCCCCTGGAATTACTGTTCCCCAAGCCATTCCTTCGTTTTCGATCAATAATATTTTGAACCAACTGGTCACATCGATCTGCCCACTTTCACCGTAAACAAAGTTAGTTTTGATGTATATTTTTGAAAGTTGGTCAACAATTAATATGATAAAAACTATAAGATAAGCTTTTCGTAAATTCATTTCGTAAATTTTAATGCGCAAAAGTAGTATTATTTTCTAAAAAAAAAGCTCCATACGGAGCGTTAATTCCCTTATGACTAATAAATTATCGTTGCATATTTTTTGCTTCGATGCTCATTGTTGCGTGAGGCACAATCAACAATCTTTCTTTGCTGATTAGTTTACCTGTTACTTTACAGGTTCCATAAGTTTTGTTTTCTACACGGAAAAGTGCGTTTTTCAAATCACGAATAAATTTTTCCTGACGGATAGCCAACTGTGAATTAGCTTCCTTTGACATTGTTTCGCTTCCTTCTTCAAAGGCTTTGAATGTAGGCGAAGTGTCGTCGGTTCCGTTATTTAAATCATTCATGTAGGCACTTTTTATCAAATCTAAATCTGATTGTGCTTTGGCAATTTTTTTTAGTATCAATTCTTTAAACTCTGCTAAATCAGCATCTGAGTATCTTGCAATTTCGTCTAACATTTTGCTTCTATTTTGTAATTGTTATTTTGGTTTTTATCTCGTCAAATTCTATATCGACACCATTGCTTATGGCAACTTCAAATAATAATGTTTCTGTTAATGTTTCTGATTTAATATAGGCTTCATTTGCCTTTACGGCCTTTTCCAATTTGGAATTTTTTTGCAAATGTACTTTAATTTTATCAGTAACTTCAAATCCAGAATCTTTTCTTAGGTTCTGAATTCTGTTTACCAATTCTCTGGCAATTCCTTCTTCTTTTAATTCCTCTGAAATTATGATATCGAGCGCAACCGTTATCCCGTTTGAATTAGCAACCAGCCAACCCTCAATATCTTGTGAAGAAATCTCCACATCTTGTAGGGATAAAATTACACTATTTCCTGAAATAACAATACTTAAGTTTCCTTCCTTGTCTAATTGATTGATTTGTTCAGAAGAAAAACCATCTATTGCCTTGGAAATCAATCCTATATCTTTTCCGAACCGGGGTCCAAGCACTTTGAAATTAGGCTTAATTTGCTTCACCAAAATACCCGAAGCATCGTCTAACAGTATGATTTCTTTTACATTAACTTCGGCCTTAATCAGGTCAGAAAGTGCTTCAATTTCAGCTCTAAAACCTTCTTCAAGTACCGGAATCATTATCTTTTGTAGTGGTTGACGCACCTTTATCATTTCTTTCTTTCGGAGCGACAAAACGAGGGAGGAAATCGTCTGTGCCTTCATCATTTTGCTCTCCAACAACTTATTAACAAAGTTTCCAACATATATGGGGAATTCCGCCAAATGAACGGAGTCAAATTTTTCCGATTGTGTTGTCAAAGTCAAATCTCTGTAAAGATTATCCATAAAGAACGGAGCAATTGGAGCGCCTAGTTTGCTAATGGTCAATAAACAGGTATATAATGTCTGATAAGCCGCAATTTTGTCTTGTGCATATTCGCCTTTCCAGAAACGACGACGACACAAACGAACGTACCAGTTACTCAAATTTTCCTGAACAAATTCTGAAATGGCACGAGCTGCTTTTGTAGGTTCATAATCTGCGTAAGCTTCATCAACCACTTTTATCAGAGTATTCAATTCCGAGATAATCCACTGATCGATTTCCGGTCTTTCGTCTAACGGAATTTCCTCTTCAGCATATGTGAATTTATCGATATTGGCATATAATGCAAAGAAAGAATAAGTGTTGTAAAGGGTTCCAAAGAATTTACGACGAACCTCAGCAATTCCCTCTAAGTCAAATTTTAAATTATCCCATGGATTCGCATTCGAAATCATATACCAGCGTGTGGCATCCGGTCCATATTCATTTAATGTTTCAAATGGATCGGCAGCGTTTCCGAGACGTTTAGACATTTTTTGTCCGTTTTTGTCCAAAACCAAACCGTTTGAAACTACATTTTTATAAGCTACTTTATCAAAAACTAAAGTTGAAATTGCGTGTAAAGTATAAAACCAACCTCGAGTTTGATCTACACCTTCGGCAATGAAATCAGCAGGAAAGTCTTTATTTTCGTCAATTTTGTCTTTGTTTTCAAAAGGATAGTGCCATTGTGCATAAGGCATTGCGCCGGAATCAAACCAAACGTCAATCAAGTCAGCCTCGCGTTTCATAGGTTTTCCTGAAGCAGAAACCAGCGTAATTTCGTCAACTACATTTTTGTGCAAGTCAACCAAATCATAGTTGGCCTCGTCCATATTTCCTATTTCAAAACCTTTGAAAGGATTTGCTGCCTGGAAACCAGCAGCTATTGATTTTTCGATTTCGTTGTATAATTCTTCAACAGAACCAATCAAGATTTCTTCAGTTCCTTCTTCGTTTCTCCAAATTGGCAATGGAATTCCCCAAAAACGAGAACGGGATAAATTCCAATCATTAGCATTTTTCAACCAGTTTCCAAAACGGCCTTCTCCAGTGGATTTTGGTTTCCAATTGATAGTTTCGTTCAATTCAAACATTCTATCCCGAACTTTGGTAATTTCTATAAACCAAGAATCTAGCGGATAATATAAAATAGGCGTGTCAGTTCTCCAGCAATGTGGATAACTGTGGACATATTTTTCTACTTTGAACGCTTTATTTTCTTCTTTTAATTGGATGGCAAGCTCCACATCGATGGAACGTTCTGGCGCCTCGCCATCAGTATAATATTCGTTTTTAACATATTTTCCAGAATAGCTTCCTAGACCGTCAATGAATTTTCCTTGTAAGTTTACCAACGGAACTGGATTCCCATTTTCATCCAAAACCAACATAGGTGGCACTTCAGGAATAGCTTCTTTAGCCACTTTTGCATCATCTGCTCCAAATGTTGGCGCAGTGTGTACAATTCCTGTTCCATCTTCGGTAGTCACAAAATCACCTGCAATTACTCGGAAAGCATTTTCTGGATTTTGGTATGGTAAAGTAAATGGCAATAATTGTTCATAACGAATTTCGACTAAATCAGCACCTTTGCATTCCGCTACGATTTGGTATGGAAGCCCCCTAGCCCCCGAAGGGGGAACAGAAGAAAAAGAGGTGAAATCTTCTTCATTGTCTGTTTGAAAAAACCCTTTTCCGAATTGTTTTCCAACCAAGTTTTTGGCCAAAATTACTTTAATTGGCAAGAAGGTATATTGATTGAAAGTTTTAACCAAAACATAATCGATTTTTGGGCCGACGGTCAATGCTGTGTTTGAAGGCAAAGTCCAAGGCGTTGTCGTCCATGCCAAGAAATAAAAATCCTCTCCCCGACCCTCTCCAAAGGAGAGGGAGTTGAGTCCGAATGCCTTGTAAATATCATTCTCGGCTCCCTCTCCTTTGGAGAGGGTCGGGGTGAGGAATTGCACCACAACAGTGGTGTCCGAAACATTACGGTAACTTCCTGGTTGGTTAACTTCGTGCGACGATAATCCAGTTCCTGCTTTTGGCGAATACGGTTGAATAGTGTAGCCTTTGTACATCAAATCCTTATTATAGATTTGCTTCAAAATCCACCAAACGGTTTCCATATACTTAGATTTGTAGGTGATATATGGATCTTCCATATCTACCCAATACCCCATTTTTTCGGTCAAATCGTTCCACACATCAGTGTAACGCATCACGGTTTTTTTGCAAGCTTCGTTATATTCTTCGATGGAAATAGTTTTTCCAATATCTTCTTTGGTAATTCCCAATGCTGCTTCGGTGCCTAATTCTACAGGCAAACCGTGCGTATCCCATCCCGCTTTGCGCTTTACTTGGAATCCTTTTTGGGTTTTATAACGGCAAAATATATCTTTAATCGCTCGAGCCATCACGTGGTGAATCCCTGGTAATCCGTTTGCCGAAGGTGGCCCTTCAAAAAAAACGAATGGTGGGTTGCCTTCGCGAGTGGTTACACTCTTCTCGAATATGTTTTCTTTTTTCCAAAAATCAAGTACTTCTGATGCAACTGTAGGCAGGTTAAGTCCTTTGTATTCAGTAAATTTTATGCTCATTTTATCCTTTTCTTAAATCGTGGTGCGAAAGTAATAAATAGTTATGAATTATGAGTGATGAGTGATGAGTTTTTGCGTGAGGGATGGCAGAGGAAATCCCACGCTTTTGGGCGTGGATTGAAACGTACAGCCCGACCCGAAGTTTTTACGCAGGGGCACGCCCTACTTCAACTGCGCTCAGTATGACAAAAACTCAAGAAAAAACTTCCTTTAAAACGTCCAAAGATTTTGGTTTTTTGAAGCCATCGAGATGGAAAGCATAATAATCTATCAAGATTTTTAAGACGATTTGCCTTTCGATGACGTGAAAAGTTTTCTCGTCATTGTCGAATTTTAAAATAATGAGTTTTTTGAAGAGATTGGTTTCGTGTTCCGTTAATGAATTTATCCCGTGAAATGGCGTAAAAACACCTTCATTTGTATCGAAAAAAGGAAATTCTATTTCAGAAATATCGGGGTAAAAACCAAGATATTTTGTTGTTTCGAGCATTAAAATTAGATGAAAATTAGCCGTCTCGTCGTGAGTGTCGAGCCAAAACAGCGCAGTTTCTAAAAACGCAAATAGATGTTCGTTTTTCTCTTCTTCGTGGATGGAGTGGTGCAGAATTTCAGAAATAAACATCACAATGGTACTCTTGAAAATGTCCGAATATATGGTTTGAAATGGTGTTGCGATCTTTATTTCCTTAAAATTCTCTAAGGTTCCCTTGTTTTTATGAACCGCTTCGATTTCGAGAATAGTCAAGGGTTGGAAATAAGCTATTTTTTGGTTTGATTTTCGGGAGGAAAAGGCATCGCGTACAAAATAGGATTTTAACCCATTGGATTGCGTGAAGCATTTTACAATCAAGCTTTTCTCTTGGTATTTGAGGGAAGAAATAACGATAGCTTTGGTTTTGACTTGCAATTTTAGATTTTAGATTTGCTGCGCCAGTTCGCTGACGCTCGGGTTAGATTTTAGATTTTCAGAAAATGCTATCTGAAATCTGCTATCTGATTTTATCGAATGATCATTACTTTTTTGACTTTGGTTTCGATGCCGTCTTGTGCCGAAATAAAAATCATATAAACGCCAGAAGCTACTTTGTATT
>CAMDGJ010000021.1 GCA_945897545.1 Flavobacterium psychrophilum | reverse complement strand
GTTATTCTCTTCTGCGGCGGGAGTTTGCTCCGCCTGTACGCTTACGCTCGAGTCTTCAACTTCAGCAAATGGAGCCTCTTCAGTAACAGTAATTTCTTCTACTGCAACTTCTTCGGCAACAGCTTCAACTTCAGGAGTAGCTTCAACTTCAGCAACAGCAATTTCTTCTACTGCAACTTCTTCGGCAACAGCTTCAACTTCAGTAGTTTCTTCAATTGCAACTTCTTCTTCTTCAACTTCCGCAACTTCTTCTTCAACAGCAGGAGTAGCAGCAACAATAGCATCTGCTTCAGCTTGTGCAGCAGTAGCTAAACGTTTTGCGTTTACAGCTTGTTCTGCTTTGAAAGCTTTAGTTTTAGCATCAGCTTGTGCTTTTGTCAAACCTTCTTTTTTAGCGTCAACTTTTCCTGATTTTGCTTCTAACCAAGTAGCTAATTTTGCATCAGCTTGTTCTTGTGTTAAAGCGCCTTTACGGATACCACCATCAAGGTGATGTTTCAATAAAGCTCCTTTGTAAGAAAGAATTGCTTTGGCAGTTTCAGTAGGTTGAGCACCATTGTGCAACCATTTTACTGCGCTATCAAGATTTAAATCGATAGTTGCAGGATTTGTGTTTGGATTGTAAGTACCAATTTTTTCTAGGTATTTACCGTCTCTTTTTGAGCGAGCATCAGCTGCTACAACCCAGTAAAAAGGTTTTCCTTTTTTACCGTGTCTTTGTAATCTAATTTTTACTGACATAATCTTATGATTAAATTTTGAGGTACTCGACCTCGATTAATTAAGGGTGCAAAGATACATTTTTTATCGATAAATACTAATTCGATTTCTATTTTAATGAATGACACTGTATTATGTCGATTTTCGATGTGAATTTTCAGTTCTATTTCAATTTTTAAACCAAAATAATATACTTTTGTGAAGATCAATAACACAAATTATGAAAAAACAGTTTTTATATTTATTTCTATTCATCGCTTTTATTTCTTGTAGCGACGATGTTAAGTTTAATAGTCCTGCCTTTGAGGGTCGGAAAGACAACGTATTTTGGCGAGCTATTGATTCTAAAGCCATACTTGCAGCTAATGGTTCTTTAAGCATCGAAGGATATACAAGAAACGAAAAGCTGACTTTAAAAACTACTTCTACAACTGCTCAAGCCTATCCTTTGGGGACGAGCACTTCAAAAATGGCTACTTATGTTCTAACGGACGCCAGTGGCACGGTCACTTTTTCGACAGGAACTGATATTGGAGATGGAGAAATAGTTATAGAAGAATATGATGCAGTAAATAAAACTGTCACAGGAACTTTTAAATTTAATGCAGAGAACATCTTAAATAATCTACTAGCAGGTCCAATATTAAATTTTCAATACGGTAAATTTTATAAAGTACCAGTAACTCCTTAAAACATTGTAATAAACTCTTGTAATCAGGGCTTTTAGGTAATAATTTTCAATTTTTAACAAAAATATTAACCATAAATTAGCTAATACATAGTAGATTACAGAAAAATAAGATTACATTTGTACCAATTATTATAAATAAGTACATATGAATATTTTTGTTGGAAGCCTTCCATTCAGTATTGAGGAAGCAGATTTAAGAGAGTCTTTCGAGGCCTATGGTGCAGTTGATTCTGTAAAAATTATTACTGATAAATTTACTGGAAGAAGTAAAGGATTCGGTTTTGTTGAAATGTCAAATGATGACGAAGCTCAAAAAGCAATTGATGAGTTAAACGGAGCGACTGTTCAAGGTCGTGCCATTGTAGTGAATAAGTCTGAGCCAAAACCAGAAGGCGAAAGAAGAAGTTTTAACAGCAACAGCCGTGGTGGAGATTCACGCGGAGGTTATGGTGGTGGAAACAGCCGTGGTGGAGATAACCGTGGTGGTGGAAACAGAGGAGGATATTAATATTTTCTTTTAATACATAAAAAAAAGGTGTCAATGTAAATTGACACCTTTTTTGTTTAAACATAATTTGTTTACAAATTGGCAACTAACCAATCTCCAACTTCGCTGGTTTTATAAGCTTTGGCTCCTTTTGCAACTAAATCTTCTGTTACAATTCCTTGTTCTAATGATTTGTTGACAACAGCTCTTATAGCTTCTGCTTCTTCTTTTAATCCAAATGCATCTTCAAACATCATCGCTGCCGACAGTACTGTCGCCAATGGATTTGCAATATTCAATCCAGTTGCTTGTGGATAAGATCCGTGAATTGGTTCGTATAATGAAGTGTGTTCTCCCACAGATGCTGATGGCATTAATCCCATAGAACCTGAAATTACAGAAGCCTCATCGGTCAAAATATCCCCAAACAAATTCTCAGTAATTAATACGTCATACGAGTTTGGCCATTGCACCAAACGCATTGCAACTGCATCAACAAATTCGTAGCTAACTTCTACTTCAGGATACTCTTTTTCCATAGCTTGAACGGTTTCTCTCCACAAACGGGAAGTTTCCAATACGTTTGCTTTGTCTACACAACACAATCTTTTGCTCCGTGTCATAGCTAATTCAAAACCTTTTTTTGCTAGCCGTTGCACTTCAAGTCTGGTATATGTACAAGTGTCGAAAGCTGTTTCGCCACCATCTTTTCTTCCTTTTTCTCCAAAATAAATTCCGCCGGTCAATTCTCGCAAAAAGATTAAGTCAGTTCCTTCGATACGTTCTCTTTTTAAAGGAGAATTGTCAATCAAAGATGGGAAGGTAAATGTTGGACGCACATTGGCAAACAATCCTAATTTTTTACGCATCAACAATAAACCTTGTTCTGGTCTTACTTTAGCACTTGGATCGTTATCGTATTTTGGATGTCCAATAGCGCCAAACAAAACCGCATCGGCTCTCATACAGATTTCATGCGTTTCGTCAGGATAAGGAACTCCTACAGCATCTATAGCGCAAGCTCCTGTTAGTGCTGGTGTCCAAGTGATTTCGTGATTGAATTTTTTGGCGATAGCATCCGAAACTTTTACGGCTTCATTAACAACTTCCGGTCCAATTCCGTCTCCGGCTAAAAGGGCAATGTTAAATTTCATTCTTCTTATATTGAGTTATTGATTTTTTGATTTTTTGATTTTGATTAGATAGTCACAACATTAAGCATTTTTTGCGCGGCAACTATGGCGGCAACAGTTTGATCTGAATCCAATCCTCTCGTTTTAAATTCCTTTCCTTCATTAATCCAAGTGATTATGGTTTCGCATAATGCATCTGAACTACTACCTGGTGGAATTCTCACGGCATAGTCAATCAGTTTTGGCAAAGACATTTTTTTGCTTTTGTATATTTTTGCCAATGCATTCATAAAGGCATCAAATTGTCCGTCACCTTGTGCATTTTCTTCAATGATTTCACCATCGATTTTTAAACAAAGAGTTGTCGATGGGCGCATTCCTTTGGCATGAACTAATACATAGGATTCAACTACAATTTTCTCTTCATAGGTTTGGCTATCCAAGACATCAGAAATGATATAAGGCAAATCCTCTTTGGTAACGGTTTCTTTTTTGTCCCCTAATTCTATAATTCTTTGCGTAACTAATTTTAAATCTTCTTGATTCAGTTTTAAACCTAATTCCTGAAGATTTTTTTCTATATTGGCTTTGCCTGATGTTTTTCCCAAGGCATATTTTCGTTTTCTACCAAAACGTTCCGGAAGCAAATCATTGAAATATAAATTGTTTTTGTTGTCTCCATCGGCGTGAATACCTGCCGTTTGCGTAAATACATTGTCGCCTACAATTGGTTTGTTGGCAGGAATTCTATAGCCTGTAAAAGTTTCGACCAATTTACTCACCGAGTATAAAGAGGATTCTTTTATGTTAATTTTTACTTCTGGCAGAAAGTCGTTTATTACTGCAACAACACTTTCTAGCGGCGCATTTCCTGCTCGTTCTCCCATTCCGTTTACCGTAACGTGTAGACCATTAATGCCTGCTTTTACCGCTTCCATTGCATTTGCAACGCTCAAATCGTAATCATTGTGTGCGTGAAAATCAAAATGAATTGTTGGATATTTCGCCCTAATTTTAGAAACAAATTCAAAAGTATCCGAAGGAATAAGAACCCCTAAAGTATCAGGCAATAAAATTCTTTTTACTGGTTGAGTAGCCAAAAAATCCAAGAATTGGAATACATATTCAGGAGAATTGCGCATTCCGTTACTCCAATCTTCTAGATAAACATTGGTTGCAATATTGTTTTCTTTTGCTAATGCAATGGTTTGTGCAATTTCGGAAAAGTGAAGTTCTGGTGTTTTTTTCAATTGATGAGTCAAATGATTCAATGATCCTTTGGTCAACAAATTCTGAACTTTAGCACCTGTTTTTTTCATCCAATCTATGGAAAGACCTCCGTCAACAAAAGTGAGGACTTCAATACGATTGGTATATCCTTTCTCTTCAGCCCAAGCCATAATTCCTTTCACCCCTTGAAATTCACCTTCGCTTACTCGAGCGGAGGCAATTTCGATTCTATCAATATTTAATTCCTCCAGCAACAATTGTGCAATGGTTAGTTTTTCTGCAGCAGAAAAAGATACTCCCGATGTTTGTTCTCCATCGCGAAGTGTCGTGTCCATTATTTCAATTTTTCTTCTTTTCATATTAAATTTGATGCTAAAGTAATCCTAGGCCAAAACCTATTTTTTGTTTTTATTTTCCAAAATTGTTTCAAAATGTTCCACAATAGGGAACGGATCATAATAATGATGAAGCAATTTTTTCCATTCTAAATATTGTTCGGATTGCCTAAAACCAATTGTGTGGTCTTCCAACTTTTTCCAATCAACAAGTAAGATGTATTTATTTTCTTGTTCGATGCATTTCCTTAAACTATGTCCCAAATAACCTTGAATTGAACTTATATATTGACCAGCAATTTCAAAATCTTTTTCAAATTGATCCTCAGTTCCTTTTTTAACATAAAGAAAGGCGGCTTCTAGAATCATAATTTGGGTTTTTTGAAAAATAGACCTGTCAGGTTTTTAATACTTGACAGGTGTGTTTAATTTTTTAGTAAGGCAGTTTATCTGCAAATCCAATCACTTCTGATTTTATGTTTTGCAAATAATCGATATCGTCAAAACCATTAATCATGTTGTCTTTTTTGTAACCAGAAATATCAAATGATTCTTTTTCTCCAGTTTCCAAAAGTGTAATGGTTTGCGCTGGCAAGTTGATTTCCAATTGTGTGTTTGGATCTGCTTCGATCGCTTTGAAAATAGTTTCAGCAAATTCTGGGCTCACTTGAACAGGCAAAACACCAATATTTAAACAATTTCCCTTGAAGATATCTGCAAAGAAACTAGAAACTACCGCACGGAATCCGTAATCGTAAACCGCCCAAGCCGCGTGCTCTCTTGAAGAACCCGAACCGAAATTCTTTCCTCCAACAAGAATTTTCCCGCTGTATGTTTTGTCGTTTAATACAAAATCAGCTTTTGGTGTATTATCTCCATTGTATCTCCAGTCTCTGAAAAGGTTGTCTCCAAAAGCTTCACGTTTCGTAGCTTTCAAGAAACGAGCTGGGATGATTTGATCAGTATCTACGTTTTCTATTGGTAGTGGCACTGCACTACTCTTAAGGATATTAAATTTATCGTATGCCATTTTAATTTCAGATTTTTAGATTTTAGATTTCAGATTTTCCCAGAAAGAAGAAATCTTAAAGCTAAAATATTTTTGTATTAAATAATGTAAATGATTTTTTATCTGAAGTTTTAGATTTTAAAGTATAAAACGCTATTCGCAGTAATCTAAAATCTAAACTCTTCACACGAGCCTAAAAGGCGAACTGGCGAAGCAATCTAAAATAAGTCTCTAGGATCCGTCAAAACTCCTGTAACTGCAGCTGCTGCTGCCATAATTGGGCTAGCCAATAAAGTTCTTGAACCTGGTCCTTGACGGCCTTCGAAGTTTCTGTTTGAAGTACTTACCGCATATTTTCCAGCAGGAACTTTGTCGTCGTTCATTGCCAAACAAGCGGAACATCCCGGCTGACGCAATACAAAACCAGCTTCGGTAAGTATGTCTAACAATCCTTCTTCTTTAATCTGTGCTTCAACAACATGAGAACCTGGAACTAACCAAGCGGTAACATTGTCTGCTTTTTTTCGCCCTTTTACAATTTCTGTAAAAGCCCTGAAATCTTCAATTCGACCATTGGTACAACTTCCCAAGAAAACAAAATCAATTGGTTTCCCAATCATAACGTCGTTTTCTTCAAAGCCCATATAGGCTAAAGATTTTTTGTAAGTTTCGGCGCCACCTTCTACTTGGTTGGCGCTTGGAATATGTTTTGAAATACCAATTCCCATTCCAGGATTTGTACCATAAGTAATCATTGGTTCAATGTCAGCTGCATCGATATTCAATTCAGCATCAAAAACGGCATCAGCATCAGTTTTTAAGGTTTTCCAATAAGCGACCGCTTTCGTCCAAGCTTCCCCTTTTGGAGCATATAATCTGCCTTCTAAGAAATCGAAAGTTTTTTGGTCAGGAGCAATCATACCGCCACGAGCGCCCATTTCGATACTCAAGTTACAAACGGTCATACGGCCTTCCATTGACATATCTCCAAAAACATTTCCTGCATATTCTGCAAAATATCCTGTGCCTCCGGAAGTAGTTAATTGAGCAATAATATAAAGCGCAACATCCTTTGGTCCCACACCTTTGCTCAAAGTCCCATTTACGTTGATACGCATTTTCTTTGGTTTCGGTTGCATAATACATTGGGTTGACAACACCATTTCAACCTCAGAAGTTCCAATACCAAAAGCAATACAACCAAAAGCACCGTGTGTAGAAGTATGAGAATCTCCGCAAACGATCGTTGCACCCGGTAAAGTAATTCCGTTTTCAGGACCTACTACGTGAACAATTCCATTTTTTTTATGACCTAATCCCCAGTGAGAAATCCCATATTCGGCTGCATTATCTTCCAAAGCTTTTAGCTGATTGGCAGATAGTGCGTCTTCAACAGGTAAATGTTGATTTATTGTTGGGGTATTGTGATCGGCAGTGGCAAAAGTGCGTTCTGGATATAAAACCGAAATTCCTCTTTCTTTTAAACCTAAAAAAGCAACAGGACTAGTAACTTCGTGAATGAAATGACGGTCAATAAAAAATACGTCTGGTCCATCCTCAATTTGACGCACCACGTGCGAATCCCATACTTTGTCGAATAATGTAGTACTCATTTTTAACTATTTTATTAAATATCTTCTATTTTTAGAACAATGGGAGCAAATTTAAAAAAATAAATAAATTTGTCAATTTTATTATTTGCTTATATACGATACCCAAAATGGTTTTAGGACACTTTATAGCTTCAGTATAGTAGTTTGGGATTTAATGTTACATTTTGATTTAGACTTTAATATTAATGTTGTTAATATTTTAAGTGTTACCACAAGGACTTTTTGAGTTTATGGTTTTAGTAAAATTATACTGCAAATAGCCGTTTTGGTTATAAATAGTTTAACTAAATGTAAAAAATGCGCAATAATTAATAATGATTATGCTCCTATTGCTTTTGTTCCGTTGTATAAAGAAACTACTTTTCGGCTTTTTAAGTTCCAAAAAAGTGACCTATACATGCTATTTTCAATACGGATTTCACGTTTTTTTTTGATAAAATACTACGACATCCAAAAAACAGAATTGCTAATTTATTTGGTTTTCAAGAAGTTATTTTTGTTAATAACTTACACAGCTTTTTCGACTAAAAAATTCTAAATTTGAAAATTGCTAAATCTAAATTTAGACAATTGCAATGCATTAAAATTCACATATGTACTTAATATTCGATACCGAAACTACAGGATTACCAAAGCGTTGGGGCGCACCCATTTCCGACACGGACAATTGGCCACGATGTATCCAAATCGCTTGGCAGCTCCACGATGATATGGGAAAACTCATCGAGCATCAGGATTTTTTGGTTAAGCCAGAAGGTTTTAATATTCCGTATGATGCCGAGAGAATTCACGGTATTTCGACTGAATTAGCAGAAGCGGAAGGAATTCCTTTGGCCGAAGTTTTGGAGAAATTCAATATTGCCTTGTTGAAATCCAAATTTATTGTGGGTCAGAACTTAGGTTTTGATGTCAATATTATGGGTTGTGAATTTTATAGAATGAGTGTCGAAAGTCCAATGAGTTCGATGCCGATTCTTGATACCTGTACCGAAGTTACCGCCTCATTATTGAAATTGCCTGGTGGTCGTGGAGGAAAATTCAAATTGCCAACCTTAACTGAATTACATTCTTATCTTTTCAACAAACCTTTTGCAGAAGCACACAATGCCACTGCCGATGTCGAAGCAACAACGCGCTGCTTTTTCGAATTGATTCGTACCGAAGTTTTCACCAAAAAGGATCTGGAAGTTGAACAGGAATACTTTGAGGATTTCCAATTAAAAAATCCAAACGCAATTCAACTTATTGGATTGCAACATATTAATTTAAAGGAAGCATCTGATAAAATTCGCCAAAAATTGGGTGGTCAACAAACGGCACCTATATCAAAACGAGAACTTTCGGATAATAAGCAGAGCTTAATTGATTCTGATTTTGTGCATTTGCATAATCATACCCAATTTTCTGTATTGCAATCCACAATTAGCGTTGCAGCACTAGTTAAAGCGGCTTCTCAGCAAAAAATGCCAGCCGTGGCAATAACCGATCACGCTAATTTAATGGGTGCTTTTCACTTTGTTCGTGACATTTTGTACCACAATAAAGCGGCTGAAGCCAAAAATAAGGAAGCCGTTGAAAAGGGTGAAGAACCTACTGAAGTTCCGATAAAACCTATCGTTGGTTGCGAATTTTTTGTTTGTGATGATCATAAAAATAAGTCCCATAAAGACAATGGTTACCAAATAGTATTTTTGGCGAAGACCAAAAAAGGCTATCACAATTTAGCTAAAATGTCTTCCATTGGATACACCGAAGGGTTTTATTATGTGCCTAGAATAGACCGAAAAATCATTCAACAATACAAAGAAGACATCATTGTGTTGTCGGGAAATTTGTATGGAGAAATTCCAAACAAGATTTTGAATTTGGGTGAAAATCAAGCCGAAGAAGCTTTACTTTGGTGGAAAAAAGAATTTGGCGAAGATTTCTATATCGAGGTAATGCGTCACAATCAGGAAGACGAAAATCGGGTAAATGAAGGTTTAATTTCATTGGCGCGACAGCACGAGGTCAAATTAATAGCTACCAATAATACTTTTTATATCGAGAAAGACAACGCCAATGCTCACGATATTTTATTGTGTGTAAAAGAGGGCGAAAAGCAATCTACACCAATAGGTCGCGGTCGCGGATATCGTTTTGGCTTGCCCAATCAGGAATATTATTTCAAGTCGGGCGCGGAAATGAAGAAAAACTTCAACGATTTACCAGAAGCGATTACGAACATTTCCGAAATTGTCGATAAAATTGAGATTTACAATTTGGCACGCGAAGTTTTGCTTCCAAAATTTGAAATTCCAATTGAATATACTATTCCACAAGATGCAATCGATGGCGGCGTTCGAGGAGAAAACGCCTATTTGAAAAACCTGACCTTTATTGGAGCCAACAAACGCTATAAAGAAATCACGCCAGAAATTCAAGAACGCATTGATTTTGAATTACTAACTATAGAAAATTCTGGTTATCCGGGTTATTTTTTGATTGTTCAAGATTTCATAGCTGCGGCACGAAAAATGGGCGTTTCTGTTGGTCCAGGTCGTGGTTCTGCAGCAGGTTCTGTTGTGGCATATTGCCTCGGAATCACCAATATTGACCCGCTTTTATACAATTTACTTTTCGAAAGATTTTTGAATCCTGACCGAGTTTCACTTCCCGATATCGACATCGATTTTGATGATGAAGGCCGAAGCAAAGTAATGGATTATGTCATCAATAAATACGGCTCGAAACAAGTAGCTCAAATCATCACTTATGGAACAATGGCAGCCAAATCAGCTATTCGTGACACGGCGAGAGTTTTGGATTTACCCCTTTTCGAAGCTGATAAAATAGCCAAATTAATTCCAAATTTAATTCCCTCCAAATGGAGTTTGTCCCGGTTTTTGAAAGATTCCGAAGGCGATATCAAGAAAATTTTGCGACCTGAAGACTTCGAAAAAATAAAGGAACTAATTGGAATTTCTAAGGACGATGATTTGAGTGGTGAAACTATTCAGCAGGCAAAGGTTCTGGAAGGAAACCTTAGAAACACCGGTATTCACGCCTGCGGCGTCATTATTACGCCAAGTGACATTACCGATTTTGTTCCCGTGGCAACCGCTAAAGATTCGGATTTGTACGTGACACAATTTGACAACTCGGTTGTGGAAAGTGCAGGATTATTGAAGATGGATTTCTTGGGTTTGAAAACTCTGACTTTGATTAAAGACACTGTCAAATTAGTGAAATACAGAAACGGAATAGATCTCAATCCAGATGAATTCCCAATTGATGACGTGAAAACCTACGAGCTTTTTCAGCGTGGTGAAACCGTTGGCATTTTTCAATACGAATCGCCGGGAATGCAGAAATATTTAAAAGAACTAAAACCTACCGTTTTTCCAGATTTAATTGCGATGAACGCCTTGTATCGTCCCGGACCAATCGCCTATATTCCTAGTTTTGTCAAGCGAAAAAACGGTGAGGAAGATATTGTTTATGACCTCGATGTTTGCGAAGAATTGTTAAAAGACACCTACGGAATCACCGTTTACCAAGAACAAGTAATGCTTTTGTCTCAAAAACTGGCGGATTTCTCGAAAGGTGATGCCGACGTTTTGCGTAAAGCGATGGGGAAAAAACAAAAGGATGTTTTGGATAAAATGAAGCCTAAATTCATCAGTCAGGCTGCTGCCAAAGGGCATCCCGAAGACAAATTAGAAAAAATCTGGAAAGACTGGGAAGCCTTTGCAGAATATGCTTTCAACAAATCGCATTCGACTTGTTATGCATGGATTGCGTACCAAACAGCATATCTCAAAGCAAATTATCCAGCCGAATATATGGCAGCAGTTTTGTCGAATAATATGAGTGACATCAAGCAAGTTTCCTTTTTTATGGAAGAATGCAAACGAATGGGATTGAAAGTATTGGGTCCAGATGTGAATGAGTCGTTTTATAAATTTACCGTAAATGATGATTATGCTGTTCGTTTTGGTATTGGAGCCGTAAAAGGTGTAGGAATGTCAGCGGTTGAAACAATTGTTGAAAACAGAAAAACAGCAAAATACAAGTCTATTTTTGATTTGACCAAACGCATCGATTTGCGTGCGGCGAATAAAAAAGCACTCGAAAATCTTGCTTTGGCTGGCGGTTTTGATTCTTTTTCAGGTGTAACTCGTTCGCAATATTTTCACGATGATGGTGATGGAATTACGTTTTACGAAAAAGCGATTCGCTATGGTGCCAAGTTTCAGGAAAACGAAAATTCATCTCAGGTGAGTTTGTTTGGTGAAAGCAGCGATGTTCAAATTTCGGAACCCATTGTGCCTCCTTGCGAGGACTGGACAACGATGGAAAAACTCGCCAAGGAAAAAGAAGTCGTGGGGATATATATTTCAGGACATCCGCTGGATGATTTTAAATATGAGATGAAATATTTCTGTAATTCTAAATTAGAATCGCTAAAAGATTTGAATCAGTTTGTGAATAAAAATTTAACTTTTGGAGGAATAATTAGCAACGTACAACATCGAATAGCCAAAAATGGAAAAGGCTGGGCATTATTTAACCTCGAAGGATATGACGAAAGTTATGAATTCAAAATTTTTGGCGAAGAGTATATGAAATACCGCCATTACTTGATTCCTAACAGCTTTACTTATATCAAAATAGTGGTGAAAGAAGGTTGGGTTGACAGAGATACAGGAAAAAAAGGAGATCCAAGATTACAATTTTCAGAATTTAAAATGTTGCAAGATGTTTTTAAAAATTTTGCAAAAAAATTAAATATTTTATTGGATATAAAAGATTTGAATGCTGATTTTATTTCCAAATTAAATACTGTTTTCCAAGCGAATAAAGGAGATAATACGGTTGCTTTTGAAATTATGGAGTTGGAAAAAATTAAAATACAGCCTAAAGTTTCAGAAGAAGTTATACCTGAATTCAATAAGGAAATACAACACACCGAAACAGCCTTGTTTGACGATGAAATACCCGATGAAGCTACCATTTTTACTGAAGAATTTTCTGAAGATGAGGAAATTGTACTAGTAGAAACAATTTCAGATTCCGAGCTTTTGGCAGAGGAAACAAAAGTCATTACCCATATATCGATGCCTAGCCGAAAATTGAAAATTAAGATTTCTAATGAATTATTGATGGAGCTGGAGAAGATGCAAATTAACTTTAAGTTGAATTAATCAATTCTAACAATTTAAAAATAGTTAAATCTAATACAAGTTACCGTTCTTAACTCAAATGTTTTTTTACCTTTGCGCTACAAGTTTGAAATTATAAAAACTCGAACTTTAATTTTAAATAAAAATAGTATGGCATTAGCAATAACAGATGCTACTTTTGAGGAAGTAGTTTTAAAATCAGACAAACCTGTAATGGTAGATTTTTGGGCAGCTTGGTGTGGACCTTGTAGAATGGTTGGGCCAATCATTGACCAAATCAGTGAGGAATATGCAGGGAAAGTAGTAGTAGGAAAAATAGATGTTGATGCAAATCAAGAATTTGCAGCAAAATATGGTGTAAGAAATATTCCAACAGTATTAGTTTTTCATAATGGAGAAGTGGTAGGAAAACAAGTGGGAGTAGCTCCTAAACAAACTTACGCAGATAGTTTAGACGCTTTGTTGTAATCAGCAAACTGTCATTGCGGGGAACGAAGTAATTTAGGTTTGGCGAAAGTCAAGCCTTTTTTATTTCCAAAAACGGATGGAATATTCAATTTGTTTCCATCTAAAAAATAAATTACCGCAGATTCTCAGATTAAATAATTATTGTTTTAATCTGCAAATCTGCGGTTTAATTTTTTAATCATTTAATCTTTTAATACATTTGACTCGAGCCTAAGAGGCGAACAGATGAAATAAGTATGAAGATTGAATCCCAAATAGAAAAAATTTCTAGTTTCCAGCATCTTGAATTGTTGGCTAACCAAATTGTAGAAGGCTTTATTTCGGGAATGCACAAAAGCCCTTTTCATGGTTTTTCGGCGGAATTTGCAGAACATAAAGTCTACAATGCTGGCGAAAGCACCAAACATATCGATTGGAAATTGTTTGCCAAAACCGATAGGTTATATGCTAAGAAATTCGAAGAAGACACCAACCTGCGTTGTCATATCATCATTGATAATTCGTCGTCAATGCATTATCCAAAACTTGACAACACCGAAAAATTTTACCAAAACAAGATAGGATTTTCAGTATTGGCGTCAGCCGTTTTGATGAATCTTCTAAAAAAACAGCGCGATTCCATTGGATTGAGTGTGTTTTCAGACACATACGAATATTATTCCCCAGAGAAAGGAAGTGATCGTCATCATCGAATGATTTTAAATACACTTGAGAATCTCCTTGAAAAACCTAAAGTTCAAAAAAGCACGGATACAATTACCTTTTTGCACCAAATCGCCGAAAAAATACACCGTCGTTCGATGATTATTTTATTTACAGATATGTTTCATCCTAAATCTTCAGGAGACAATGAAGAGGCTCTATTTACTGCTTTACAACATTTGAAACACAACAAACACAAAGTGGTTTTATTTCATGTTATTGACCACAAAACGGAGCTTAATTTGGACTTTGATAATGCTCCAAGGAAGTTTATTGACATAGAAACAGGTGATGAGGTAAACATTTTTGCCGATAATGTGAAGGAAGAATATGAAAAAGGGGTTACTAGTTACTTCAAAAAGCTGGCTTTGACATGTTCCCAAAACAAAATTAAGTACGTACCTGTTGATGTTGCCGGCAATTTTGAGAAAGTATTGACTACCTATTTAGTTGAAAAGCATAACTTTGGATAAAACATTTAAAATTTATGAAATGTTTTTGGCAGAAACACTTGTAGAAACAAAATTCTATAGTATCTTTGCAACCGCAATAAAGCAGAGGTTTGGTAGTTCAGTTGGTTAGAATACATGCCTGTCACGCATGGGGTCGCGGGTTCGAGTCCCGTCCAGACCGCTAAATTGGGGAGAAGCGATTCAGTTATGAATCGCTTTTTTGCCCAATAAAAGCATCTAAAATAGTTGTGTTGTTTTCGTCACGCCCTTGTAAAGCGTGACACGGTTTAGTAGTTAAACCAATGAAAAGCTTTTCGCCTCGGCGAATAGCTTTTTTAATTTTAAAGTGTATCGGTTTTCAAAACAATCTTGATTTATTCTCCCAAGAAATCCAAATAAATAATCCCAAATACATCATACAAATTACAAACTTAATAAAACTACCCGCCAAAAACCCAAGAAAAGAACCAGTTGCAGCCTTTAAAGCTCGGCTTTGATCGTTATAGTCATAAAGCATTTCTCCAATAAAAGCACCAACAAAAGGCCCAATAATGAACCCAAAGGGAATAGATGCAAAGATCCCCACAATCAAACCGATATTCGTCCCCCAAATTCCATAAGAACTTCCTCCAAATTTTTTGGTTCCTTTAGCTGGAATGACATAATCCAAAATTGAAACAACCACAGTAATCAGGAGCGTAATTCCAAGAATCCAATAATTTATAGCAACAGCATTTGTAAAATAAAGCAATACTAATCCCAACCAACTTATACTTGGACCAGGTAATACTGGCATAAAACTGCCGAAAATACCAACAATCATAAACAAAAAACCAATAATCAACAGCATCGAATCCATAAAGTATTTTTTAGTATTTTTGAAAATTAAAGCAGTACTTTTAAACAAAATTAAAACAGCAATTGTTTCTTTAACGAATATGAGGAAAATTATTCTAATATTACTTTTATTGCCACTACTTTTTAATTCCTGTCAGTACTTCGATAAGCAAGTGCCTTCAGAAAAGGAATTGTTGCAAAAAGAATTGAAAGCCATCAATTGGAAAGAAGTAGATGAATTCCCATCAGTTGCTGAATGCGAAAAAATCGAGAATAAAACCGAGAAACAACAGTGTTTTTTTGAATATATGACACAGCTAATCCAGCATAAATTAAGCGTTGACACCCTTTCAATACTCTATCCAGAATTAGATACCATAGAAGTAAAAGTCACGGTTTATCCTAACTCAAGAATTATATTTGAGCCTTTATTTCCTAAAGATTCTGTTGCTTATGATACCGTAAAAATCGACAGTATTCTCAAAGTTCGTTTGGTAGGTTTCCCAAAAATAAATCCTGCAATTAAAAGAGGAATCCCTGTAAAAACCCAGTTTATCCTTCCCGTTATTCTCAAAGTAGAATAGACATAAATTTTAAAGCTTCCAGCCTTTAATAGGCTGGAAGCTTTAAAAAATTAAAACCGTCTTCCTTTCCATTCATATTTTCCAAACAAAGAATACAAAGCCACGCTCATGCTAAAAAAAGGATAGAATACACTGCTCAAAATCAAATAACGCATTCTATTTTTTGTCAAGAAATAATTTGCTTTATAAATCAAAACTGCATCAACAATAAATTTAAAAAGGGACAACAAAACGATATTTGGAAACGGAATAAAACCCAACACCCAACACCCAACACCCAACACCCAACACAAATTTCCTCCAAAAACCAATAAACCTAATCCTTTTCCAAAACTGCTCTGATAAGAACCCGTTTTCGAAGCCCAACGGACTCTTTGGTAAAATAAAGATTTCCAATCGTCCATAGCTTTTGTGATTACAATATTATTTCCAGATTTTAAATAATGAACTTTTACAGGAAATCTCGCAATCGCTTTTTGCAATAAAAAAACATCGTCGCCACTAGCAAGGGTGTCATTTCCTTCGAAACCATTCAGCTCTTGAAAAAAAGATTTGGTGTAAGCAAAGTTGGCACCATTGCACATAAAACCTTTTCTCAAACCAAAACTTCCAATAGTTGCACCTTGCAAACTTGCCAAATCCAATTGCTGAAAATGATGCAAAAAAGAATTCTCACAATCATAAGTAACAGCGCCAGCAATCATCAAAACTTTATGAAGTTGAATATAATTATCTAATGCTAATAACCAGTTTTTATTAACTACACAATCTGCGTCGGTTGTAATAATCCAATCGTTATTTACGCTTTGAATTGCTGTTGTAATCGCATCTTTCTTTGGTGAATTCGAAACCCGAATATTCTTTATAATCGAAACTTTAAACTTTAAACTATGAACTTTAAACTCTTCACTAGTACAATCATCAACCAGAATAACTTCAAACAAATCATTCGGATAATTCAATTTTGAAAAACTGTCTAAAAGGATTGGCAGATTTTCGGCTTCATTCCGAAAAGGAACTACAATCGAGAATTTGGTTTTTGGCTTTTGCCCGAGATCATTAAAGGAATTGACTTTGGTAAACCCATAAATCAAGGCAATTATCGCCAGACAATACAGAATTGTAATTATAAATAAAACAAAAATCATCCGTTTTGATTAAGTTTATTAATTCCCCCTTTGGGGGAAAGGGGGCTAAAATTCATTACATAATAGCTGCCAATTATAACAGGTAAAACTACGTTCAAAAACCACATCAAAGTTGAAATAAAAACTACAATCCATTCGTTGACGCCCAAAATACCAAAGAAATAAACGGCAACGCTTCCTTTTACGGCAAAATCTAAAAACTGAAAACTAGGTAATGAAGAAGCCAAAAAGTAAACACTAGCAATAGTTGCTATCAAAGTGAAATAAGGCAAATCTACATCAAAAGCCAAAAATAAAAAATAGTATTGGTACGAAAAAACCAAATAGCGACAAACCGCCAAAAAAATATTTTTTTGATGAATCGATTTTGGAATTTCGTTGGTTTTATGGAGCAGTTTTTCGATGGAATATCCTTTGATTTTGAATTTTTTTAATCCAAATCCTAAAATCCAAAGGGCAAAAGCGGATAAAAAAATAATCAAAACCCAAAACCCATAACCTAACACCCATAACCCAATTGTCCCAAAAACAATCGACAAAATCATCTGGATGCCGTTGCAAATCAAATTTAGGAACACGATTTTTTTAGTTTTCGATTTTTCAAAAAATAATGCTTTTCCGGCGTATTCGCCTAGACCGTTTGGGGTAAATAATCCTGCTGTTAGAGATCCAAGCACTTGTTTGCTTGCTTCTGCTAAAGATATTTTACGAAGATAAGAAACTAAATTTTGCCATTTCAAAATTTCGAAATAACGATTCAAAACACTCAACAATACGATAAAACCAATTCCTGCCACTGATTGATTTTTTTGGAACAGAACAATAAATTTCTCCCAATCGAGCTTGTCGTTATTTGCAAGTTGGTTGTAAATAAAGTAAAATGCACCACCAACAATCAAAAGTTTGATCAGAAGTACGAGGAATTGTTTAGCTTTGTGAGGAATTGAAATCATCCTTGCAAAGGAACATAAAATCTACAAGTTTAAGAAACCTCATAGGTTTTTAAAACCTATGAGGTTTGATAAATAGAGAAAATTGGCAAACGAACGCATCATATTAGGCATCGACCCTGGAACCACAATCATGGGTTTTGGCATCATAAAAATAGTTGGTAAAAATATGCATTTTATCCAACTCAACGAATTACAATTGTCTAAATATGACAATCATTATCAAAAACTGAAAATAATTTTTGAGCGAACCATTGAACTTATTGACACCCACAATCCAGATGAAATTGCGATTGAAGCACCGTTTTTTGGAAAGAATGTACAATCGATGCTGAAACTAGGAAGAGCACAAGGCGTGGCAATGGCGGCAGGACTTTCGCGAGATATTCCCATCACCGAATACGAACCCAAAAAAATAAAAATGGCCATTACCGGAAACGGAAACGCCAGCAAGGAACAAGTCGCCAAAATGCTCCAACAATTATTAGGCTTAAAAGAATTGCCAAAAAATCTGGATTCTACCGATGGATTGGCGGCGGCGGTTTGTCATTTTTTTAATTCCGGAAAAGTGGTTGGCGAGAAAAGTTATTCCGGTTGGGATGCTTTTGTAAAGCAGAACGAAGAAAGAGTTAAAAAGTAGTGTTCAGTGTTCAGATTTTTAGTATTCAGTTATGTTGGTATAGAAAGTGTTGAGCTTTTAGTTTTCTGTTGTAATAGTAAAAAGAGGATATTTAATTTAAAAATAGATCGTATGAGATATCAAGATTTGTTAGCCTATAAAAAGTCCTTTTCATTGGCAATGAGAATTTTTGAAATTACTAAAACCTTTCCAAAAGAAGAGACTTATTCTTTGACAGATCAAATTAGACGTTCCTCAAGAAGTGTTCCTGTTACCATTGCAGAATCGTACAGGAAGAGAATTTATCCAAAACTTTTTCATAGTAAATTAACTGATTCTGACGGCGAAAATTCAGAAACGCAAGTTTGGTTAGAATTTGCACTTGCTTGTAAATATATCTCCGAGACAATTTATCAAGAACTTACATCAGAAGGAATTGAAATAGGAAAACTTATTAATTATATGATATTAAATCCTGAGAAGTTCGGAGTAAAGAAGGAGTAGTCAGTGGTCAGTTTTTTAGTACTCAGTAATATTGTGAGAAAATTTTATAATTCTGAACACTGAAAAACTGACCACTGACTACTTCCTCAAAACTGACCACTGAACACTTTCCTAACTGACCACTAAAAAACTGAATACTAATTACTACTATGTCCGGAATCTACATCCATATCCCTTTTTGCAAGCAGGCTTGTCATTATTGCGACTTTCATTTTTCGACTTCGATGAAGAAAAAGGATGAAATGGTTTTGGCTTTAGCTAAGGAAATTTCTATGCGAAAAAATGAGTTTGATAATGAGGTTGTAGAAACCATTTATTTCGGTGGAGGAACGCCAAGCAGATTGCAGATTGCAGATTTGAGATTGCAGATTAACACGATTTATGAAAATTATAAAGTTTCTCCTAACCCAGAAATCACGCTCGAAGCCAATCCTGATGATTTATCGAAAGAATATTTGATAGAACTTTCAAAAATCGGAATCAATCGCCTTTCCATAGGGATCCAATCTTTTTTTGAAGACGATTTAGCGATGATGAATCGTGCGCACAATTCGGCGGAAGCCATAGAATGTCTTAAAGAAGCAACAAAATATTTCGATAATATTTCCCTTGATTTGATTTATGGAATTCCGGGAATGAGCAACGAAAAGTGGAAGCAAAATATTGACACCGCTTTGTCTTTTGGCATTCCACACATTTCCAGTTATGCTTTGACAGTGGAGCCCAAAACGGCTTTGAAAAAACTTATTCAAACCGGAAAAATAGCCAAGCCCAATGACGAGGTTGCTGAAGCACATTTTCAGATTTTAGTTGAAACACTTGAAAAAAACGGGTTTATTCATTACGAATTGTCAAATTTCGGGAAGGAGAATTACTTTTCTAAGAACAATTCGGCTTATTGGTTAGGAAAAAAATACATCGGAATTGGCCCTTCAGCACATAGTTATAACGGGATTTCCCGCAGTTGGAATGTTTCGAATAATGCAAAGTACTTAAAGTCTTTGGAGGATAATAAATTGCCCAACGAAATTGAAATTTTATCCAAAACCGACCGCTATAACGAATACGTTATGACCGGTTTGCGAACCATTTGGGGCGTTTCTTTGGAAAGAATTGAAAAGGAATTTGGAAACACCTATTTAGACTATTTGCAAAAGCAAGCGCAGAAATATATTGTAGACAACTTTCTGTATGTTGAAAACGAGATTTTAAAACCAACCCCCAAAGGAAAATTTTTGACAGATGGAATTGCGAGTGATTTGTTTTATTTAAATTTGAAATAAACTCAACCACAAAGAACACGAAGAAAGCACTAAGTTCACTACCCTTTGGATGCTTCGTGCATTCTTTGCAAACCCTGTGATTAAATTAAAAACAGTATGAATCTAGAAACCTACTACGAGTATTGCTTGTCCAAGGGAGGTGTAACTGAACATTTCCCATTGGATCAGGATACTTTAGTTTTTAAAGTGGGTGGAAAAATGTTTGCTCTTTCGTCTTTAAATCAATGGGGAAAAGGAGAGCCTTCGGTCAATTTGAAATATGACCAAGATTATGCGCAAGAACTGCGAGCCCAATATAGCGATATTCAACCAGCATTCCATATGAGCAAAGTGCATTGGAATACGGTTGTCATAAATAACGAAGTTCCTGATAAATTTGTAAAAGATTTAATAGATGATTCCTACAATTTAATTTTTAAACGTTTAACAAAAAAACAGCAAAGCGAAATTCTCGAAATAGATTAATTCTTCAGTTCGAGTACATTTTGAAAAAAATTGTATTAAAACATAAAGAATTAGGCATTACTTTTGCAAAACATTTCTGAACACATTCAAACACTAAACCATGATTGATAATCTTAAAAAATTTCTAAACGAGGAGCAGGATCCGAAAGCTATCGAAAAAATCACTTCAAAATTGAATGATTTATTGATGAAAAACGAAGAAATAGGATATATAGCCGTTCAAAAAAAACCTGCACTTACGGTTTTTCCCGATAGCATAGTAGTGACCAACAAGCGAATCATCATTTGTCAGCCCAAAAATATGGGGCTATCGATGAACTTTACCGATTTTGCATGGGATGAAGTTGAAGGGACTTTTATGAAAGAAAATATTTTAGGTTCCGAATTTTCGTTTTCGACCAAAACACAAATACAAGTTTCTATAGATTATATTCCGAAAATTCAAGCCAGAAAGATTTCAACCTTTGCTAAAGAGCAACTGGATTTGTTGAAAAACCCTATTGTTGCCGAGGAAGCAAATATTCAAGTTCCAACGTTTATTAAGGAAGAAATCGAAGAAGTGGAAACGGAAGAAGTAGTAAATTATGCCGAAATAATGCCAATGGTTTTAAACAATGTAGACCAAATTGCTGAAAACACAGCTACTTCATTAGAAAAATTGTCAAACGAATTATCACAAGATGAACTTTTTACAAAGCTTCAAAATTATAAAAAACTTCTTGATAACGGATTGATTTTACAAGGAGAATATGATGTCCTTAAAAAGGAGATTTTGAGTTTGATGTAAATTTTATCTGATGTCTAAAAATGACAAATAATCCGAACAATAGTGCTATAATCAATACCATAAAAATGTCTTCATTAATAGGCAATCCAGGTGGAGGTGGTGGTGCTTTATATCCCGGAGATGGAGGATTTGGCGCAGCAAATGCAATTACAACACCAAAAAGGTATATGATTGCAATAAAAAACCTTCTTGCCATCGTCTTCATACTTATTTGGTAAATCAGTCTCAGTAATTAATTTATTATCTATAACTACTTTTACTAATAAATAGTACTTGTAAAATTAAATATTTATTTGACACACTCCAATATGTATATCAATTAAAAACCGTCTTTTGTCGATAAAATAGAATTAAACTTTGTTTTATAAAAAAAGTCCCACGAAATAAATAATTTCGTGGGACTTATTGTGGTCCCACTTGGAATCGAACCAAGCACCTACTGATTATGAGTCAG
>CAMDGJ010000020.1 GCA_945897545.1 Flavobacterium psychrophilum | reverse complement strand
GTTTTAGGCAACATAATCACGATTTTTAAAGGCATTCGATTTTTAAAAAAATACATCCAAAACAATAACATAACTATTGTAATGCCACGAAGCACGATGCCAGCCATTATGGTCAATCGAATAAAAAAACATAATTTTAAAATAGTTTTTGATGCCGATGGATTACCTCTAGAAGAGCGGGTTGATTTTTCGGGCTTGTCCAGAAAAAGCAAACAATATTTGTTTTTTAAGAAAGAGGAAAATATAATGCTGCAACGAGCCCATGCTGTATTAACGCGTTCTAACGCTGCTATAAAAATTCATACCCAAACAATTGGGAATACTAATTTAGACAAATTTTCGATAGTACTCAACGGCAGAAATACTGATTTTTTTAAGCCCAATAGGTCCGTAAGAGAAAAAATGAGAAAAGAATTGTCCATTTCGGCTCAAACCAAAGTTTTGGTCTATTGCGGTTCATTGGGGCCACAATATGGCTGGGATGAAATGTTAGCAATTTTTAGCAACTATTACGAAATAAATGCAGACTCACGCTTTTTGATTCTAACCGGAAATCAGGCTTTTGCCAAGGAAAGAATTCCAAATGAATGGAAAGAATCCATTATTGTAAAAACAGTTCCTTTTGCTGAAGTTCCACATTATCTTTCGGTTGCCGATGTGGCGTTTGCCATAAGAGAACCCAAATTTAGTATGCAGGGAGTTGCCCCAATCAAACTTGGTGAATACCTATTGATGGGAATTCCAACCATCGCATCTTTAGGAATTGGCGATACGGAGAAAATTCTGAACAGTATTCCGAATTGTTTTTTATACCACCATCAAAATCCGAATCGTGTAGCAGAAGCAGTTGCATTTATTGAAGGTTTAAGAGAAACCCATTTTGAAGAAATACGAAAGTTTGCCATTCCTTTTTGTTCCATAGAAAAAAGCGCGACTAGTTATTGCAACGCTTTAAATAAATTATAATGAAAGTCCTTTATCTAACAAAATACAGCCGAAACGGAGCCAGTAGCCGCTTGCGGAGTTACCAATATTTCCCTTTTTTGGAAGCCAAAGGAATTGCGGTTACTGTAAGTCCTTTTTTTGATGAAGCTTACCTAATTAATCTGTATTGTGGGAAATCAACATCAAAATCCAAACTTATAAAATTTTATTTAAAGCGATTTTTAACATTGTTTTCTATTTATAAATACGATAGAATTGTTATCGAAAAAGAACTTTTTCCCTATTTTTTTAGTTGGTTTGAAAAAGTTTTGTGGCTATTTAATGTAAAATATACAGTCGATTATGATGATGCCATCTTTCATAATTATGATTTAAGTACCAATAAATTAATCTCAGTTTTATTGAAAAATAAAATCAATAATGTGATGAAGTACAGCAGTTGCGTAATTGCTGGAAATAGTTATTTGGCCGAAAGAGCCAAAGTTTCTGGGGCTAAAAAAATAGTACTACGTCCGACAGTAATAAATCTCGATTTGTATAGTCCTAAAAAAAATTACGCGAGTTCAAAAATTGTAATCGGTTGGATTGGTTCTCCATCTACCTTTAAATACATCAAAAATAGTCAATCTGTTTTTTCGAAAGTACTCCAAAATCAAAATGTCGAATTGCATATTGTAGGTGCAAAAGAAAATCTAGGATTGGGTGAGAATGTAAAATTCTTGAAATGGACAGAAGCAAGCGAAGTAGCTTTGATTTCGAAATTTGACATTGGAATCATGCCACTCGAAAATACCCCTTGGGAATTGGGAAAATGTTCCTACAAGTTAATTCAATATATGGGTTGTGGTATTCCTGTAGTTGCCTCGGCGGTGGGTATGAATAAGGAAGTTGTAGATGAGGGTATAAACGGATTCTTGGTACTACGAGAAGAAGAATGGATAAAGAAACTGGCTTTACTAATAAATGATAGCGAATTGAGAGAATCATTAGGGAAAATGGGGAGAATAAAAGTTGAATCACAGTTTAGTCTTCAAAGGAATTGTAACACATTAATTTCTCTTTTATCTAATGAATACTAATTCGAAAAGTCAATATCTGGATGTATTGCAACTATTTCGAGGTTTTGCCGCCTTGATGGTGGTGTTGCATCATTCTATAGGTTCTTTAAAATATTATCATAAAATAGATTATATTTTCCTTGATTATGTAGCTTTAGTTGGAAAATTTGGAGTCGATTTCTTTTTTGTTTTATCTGGTTTTATAATAACCTATTCAGCTTATTATAAGTATAACGAGCCCAATGCATTCAGTAATTACGTCAAAAATAGACTCATCCGAATTTATGTTCCCTACCTTCCCATCGGCATTTTTATGTTGGTTGTATATACGCTATTGCCAGGATTTTCCAATGGTAATAGAGACCTTAGTTTTCTAACTTCGTTGACATTAATTCCTCACGGAAATCCAGCTTTATCCGTAGCTTGGACACTTTCTTTTGAACTTTGTTTCTATCTTTTATTTAGTCTCTCTTTTTTTTCAAAAAAGGTTTGGAATGGGTTTGTTTTTGTATGGTTTATAGCCATTATTCTCTTTACCTATTCTCCGCTTTCATCCCTTCCATTTTTAAAAATTTCAATTTTCAGGATCCTATTTTTACCTTATAATATCGAATTTATTTTAGGTTTTTTGCTTGCATTAGTGATTATTAAAAAACTAAAACTGAATTTAGTTTTGGGAATTTTTGCTTTAGTTTTAATTTTTTTTACTTTCTTATTTGGTATTATTAATCATTCGAAACTTTTTAAATTTGATTTAAATTTGTTATTTGCCTTAGGAATATTTTTAATTATATATATTGCCATTTATTATTGTAATTTCAAATTAAAATCCAGTTCTGTTTTTATGTTGGTGGGCAATGCATCGTATTCAATATATTTAACTCACAATTTTTTGCAAATGATTTTGATTCGGTTTTACCCTAAAATCAGTTCAATTGCTAGCGTAATGATTGCTCTATTCGCGGTTTTGATTCTTTGTGGTATAGTTGGTTATGGGTATTATTTAATATTTGAAAAAAAAGTAATGAATAGCATTAAATTAAAATTAATAAAGTAGAATATGGATTTTTTTATTGTAGCTTTAATTTTTTTGATGGGGTTTTTATTCGTTCAAAGTTTTAAGGATAAACTTTCGGAAGGGAATTTGGGTACGCTAAAAAAATTGTTTTTAGTGCATCTTTTATTTGGAGCTTATTTTTGTTTTTTTGTTCGTGGAGATGCTTCTGGTTATTGGAGATTAGCAAAATACATGTCTTACTCGGACTTTATCAAATCACTAACCGAAGATCAGGGTACTTATTTTATATTGGCACTGAATTATTATCCCTCTAATATTTTAGATTTATCCTATTTTACGGGTACTATGATTTACAGTTTGATTGGTTTTATTGGCTTAACCTATTTTTTTATTATAGCAGTAGAATTGATTCCAAATAATCCAGAATACAAAGGATATTATTTATTTCCTATGCTTTTTTTCTTGCCTAATTTACATTTTTGGAGTTGTGCCGTTGGTAAGGATACTTTATTGTTTTTTTGCATAGCCATCTTCACTTATGGCTTATTACAGCCAGTTAAACGATTGCCACTGGTTATTTTGGGATTATTGTTGGCTTATTTTATCCGGCCACACATGACCCTGTTTATGCTTTTAGGATTTGGAATGGCTTTTTTTTCGGGGAAAAATATTTCTGCAGTACAACGAATATTATTTTTGGGAGTGATGATTGGAATTGCCATTGCTATCTTGCCAAAAGTAATGGAGTTTGCCAAAATTGAAGAAGGCACAGTAGATAGTTTTAAAGAATTTTCCACATCAAAAGCAACTTTGTTAAGCACTGCGAGTTCAAGTTCGGCTGTTGATATTTCGTCCTATCCATTTCCTCTTAAGGTTTTTACTTTTCTCTTCCGACCTTTCTTTTTTGACATTAATGGAATTCCTGCCCTTTTAGCGTCTTTCGAAAATTTAATATTATTAATATTGTCTTTTACAGTCATTAAAAACAAACCTTTACAAACTTTTAGAAATGCCCCGTTTGTCATTCAGGGGATGGTTTACTTTTTAATAATTGGCACTTTGGCCTTTTCACAATCTTTAGGGAACGTAGGGATTATGATCCGGATGCGAAATATGTTTTTGCCTGGTTTGATTATTTATATTTTTTGGCATTTTTCATATTGGCAATCTCAAGAATCGAAGGCCTAGTTCAATACAGTTGCCTTACAATCCATATGTTTTTAAAAGTATAATTCTTAATACTATTAAATAATTGTTAAGGATTTTACTTGATTTCGAATACGTCAAATTTTAATATTCTTTTTGTAAGAATAACAATACTAATTTTTTAATCATCATATAGGATTAATTCTAATAAGTACCTATAAAGTCAGTAATAAAATGCTATGAAAATTATTAAGAATAAATTAATCCGCATCACAACTATTCCTCTCTCATTAGATAAATTGTTATCGGGTCAATTGAATTATATGAATTCCAATTATGATGTTACCGCAGTGTCCTCAGACGGTGACTATTTAAAAAAAATTGGAACCAAAGAAAACGTAAAAACGTTTACCTTAGAAATGTCCCGGAAAATTACGCCACTGCGTGATTTATTGGCGGCAGTAAAACTGTTTTTATTTCTAAAAAAAGAAAGGCCGCTAATCGTTCATTCGCACACGCCAAAAGCCGGAATAGTGGCAATGATTGCCTCAAAATGTGCCGGCATTCCCATCAGATTGCACACAGTTGCCGGATTACCGCTAATGGAAACAAAAGGCTTGAAGCGCAGTATATTAGAAAGTGTTGAAAAACTAACCTATTCCTGCGCCACAATGATATATCCAAACTCAAAAGGCTTGCATGATTTTATTGTGGCAAACAAATTTACTGAACAAGAAAAATTGAAAATCATTGGTAGCGGCAGTTCAAACGGAATCAATACCAAGCATTTTTCTCCAGAACAGGTTTCAACATCACAACAACAAAAGTTAAAAACTGAGTTGGGAATTGAAGCAGAAGATTTTGTTTTTATTTTTGTTGGTCGGTTGGTAGCTGATAAAGGTATTAATGAAGTGGTTGCTGCTTTTAAAAAAATAGTCCAAAACAATCTGAACATTAAATTACTTTTGGTTGGTCTGTATGAGCAAGATCTGGATCCGCTTGACGCCTCTACTTTAGAAGAGATAAATAAAAATAAAAATATTCTTTTTGCAGGGTATCAAGATGAAATAAGACCTTATCTAGCAATTAGCAATGCACTCGTTTTTGCCAGTTACCGAGAAGGATTCCCAAATGTTGTCCTACAAGCTGGCGCTATGGGTTTGCCCTCAATTGTGACGGATATAAATGGCTGCAACGAAATTATTGTAGATGGAAAAAACGGGATTATCATTCCGGTTAAAAATAGTGAATCAATAGCAAAAGCTGTTTTAAGAATGAGTACTGAAAAAAAATTTTTCGTTTCTCTACAATCTAATGCAAGAGAAATGATAAGCTCTCGATATGAGCAAAAATTGATATGGGAATCTATTTTGGAGGAATACAAACAAGCTGAGGAAAAATTGCAATACGCTCCAAAATTAGGTCTGTACAATAAGACAATCAAACGCTTTTTTGACATTAGTTTTGCAACTTTGGCACTTATTACTTTAAGTCCGTTGCTTTGCATCGTGGCTTTATGTTTGTTTATTGTTAATGAAAGAACTGTCTTTTTCTTGCAAAAACGTCCAGGAATTGGAGGCAAACTATTTACCATAATCAAGTTCAAAACGATGAACGATAAGAAAGATGCCCAGGGAAATTTATTGCCAGACGCCAAAAGACTCACAAAAATAGGAAAATGGATTCGTAGTGCCTCTTTAGATGAGCTCCCGCAATTAGTAAATGTAATTAAAGGAGATATGAGTTTCATAGGGCCAAGACCACTATTGCCCGAATATTTGGATTTGTATACTCAAACCCAAAAAAGAAGACATAATGTAAAACCAGGAATTACTGGTTGGGCTCAAATTAATGGAAGGAATGCAATAGATTGGGAAACTAAATTCAAATTAGACATTTGGTATGTTGAACATCAATCTTTTAGTTTAGATATTACCATTATTTTTAAAACAATACTAAAAGTATTGAAAGTTGAGGGTATTAATGCTGCAAACAGCGTAACAATGGAGCCATTTTATGGAAAATAGAAAACGATATGTCTTTGGAGCCAGTGGCCATGCCAAAGTGATTTCAGAATTAGTGGCTAATACAAATTGCAAAATTGAAGCATTTTATGATGATGCGCCAAACAGTGATAACTTTGGTTTAATACCAATATATAACTCTAATGAAATCGTTAAACCCGCAGCAGATGTTGCTTTGATTATTGCCATTGGAAATAATCACAAAAGGAAAAATATTAGCTCGAGATTTAGCGATTATAATTTTTTCAGTAGTGTAGATAAATCGGCTTATGTTTCTCCATCAGCAACTGTGGGAATAGGAACCGTAGTCATGCGTGCAGCGATTATCAATGCGCATGCAATAATAGGAAACCACGTCATTGTTAACACGGCAGCCATAGTAGAACACGACTGTAATATCGAAGATTTTGTACATATTTCACCTAACGTGACCTTATCAGGAAACACAAGCATTGGCTTAGGGTCTCATTTGGGTTCAGGAGCTATTGTAATTCCAGGGGTGAAAATTGGAAAGTGGTGCACTATTGGTGCTGGCGCGGTAGTAATTAACGATATCCCTGACGGAGCTACGGTTGTGGGTAATCCGGGTAAAATAATTAATTTTAAAAAAAGTACTGCAACATCTTTATTAAACGAAGAGATGTTGAAAAATATAGAAGTAATCAAAGTAAACAGTGAACACAAAGAATCTAATTCATATTGAGATTAAATTTATTGTTTATCAAAACACGTCTTTTCAGTAAAACACAATCTATAGAATAAAAATCTACTGCACTTTCTTGAATGACATTTTGAACTTAATTAAAAAAAGCAAAGACCAATAAATCTTTGCTTTTTTTATTGAATGAATTTAGGTGTCTAGCTGTTTTTCTTAAATACATTCTTATACACTTTCTTTATTTTATTTAGAATTGATGTATTAGTAATTAAGTCATCATCATATCCATACCCATATCCGTAATTATAAGAATAACTATAGCCATAGCCTTTATTTTGACCTACATTATTTAATATAATACCCATGTTTTTAATCGTGTTCAAGGTCTTTAAATTGGAAATAAATTTCAGCAATTTTTTCTCGGTAAAATTGGCACGAATAACATAAAGTACAGTATCGGCAAGATGCGTAATTAGTGTAGTATCGGCAACCAATAAAGTTGGAGCTGTATCAACAATAATATAATCGTAGTCATTTTTTATTTCATCCAACAACAATTCAAATCGACCATTCGATAGTAATTCAGCGGGATTTGGCGGAATATTACCAGAAAAAATGATGTCGAAATTAATGTTGGTATCGGTTAAGTGCTTCGCTTTTATATCAGTAACATTTACACTTGTATCGTATAAGTAATTCGAAATCCCAGTCAAATTAGGTCTTTCTAAATCTAATATTCGATGTAATTGTGGGTTTCTTAAATCACCCCCGATTAAAATAACTTTTTTACCGAGTGTCGAAAGTGTAATAGCTAAATTTAAAGAAACGAATGTTTTTCCCTCCCCTTTTATCGTTGATGTGACATATATAACAGAACCTCTATCCTTTTTCGGGTTGATGTAATTGATATTGTTACGCAAAATTCTAAAAGATTCTGATAATATGGATCGATCCAAAAACTGAATTGTTTTGCTTTCTGTTTCAATAAAAGGAATTTCTCCAATAACCGAAACTTCAGGAAGTAGTAACTCTATATCTTCTTTAGAGTTTATTTTATTATCTAAAGAATAATAAATAAAAAATATTCCTATAGGAACTAATAAACCGAAAAGTAGTGATCCAATAAAAATTAAGTTTCTTTCAGGAGCAATCGGTTTTGCCGAAAAAATAGCATAGTCAACTACTTTGAGGGATGGATTTGTTATGGCCAAATTAATTGCAGCTTCCTCTCTTTTTTGTAGTAATAAAATGTACAACGATTCTTTTATGGCCTGTTGTCTTTGAATAGAGTGCATCCCTTTTTCATTAAAAGGAACTGCACTGTATTTTTCTTTTTCTAATTCGCTAATTTTGCTGGTTTCATTCCTGTTAAATTCTAGTACTTTTTGATACCCTATTATTGAAGCCCTTAAATTATTTTTTATTTGTAATGCCAGGCTGGTAGTTTCCTTCACCATCGGGTTCAATTCGCCTCCACCGGAAAGCAATAATTTATTGCGTTTTAAAACTTGTTCATTATAATTTGCAACTAATCCGTTAACTTCCCCGTTTTCAATTCCAATATTCGATGGCAATAATTCAAGTCTTTTATTTGTGTTTAAGGCATCCACCATCATTTTTGCTAACTCCATTTGAGTTGAAGCAAACATCACTTTTGTTTTCGATTCATAATTATTTTGCATTAAAACAGAAGCGTCCGCCTCTACATAGCTAAAACCTTTTTCCTTTTTGAAATTGGCTTTTGAAGTTTCAATGGAATCTAATTCGTTAAAAAGATATTTAAATCTATCGTCAACAAATTCGATAGTTTTTTTAGAAACAAGTTGTCTGTCCTGAATACCGTCTTGGTTAAATACTTCAATTAATGTATTGACAACAGTACTAATTTTTTCTCGGTTAAGCCCATTTAAAGTAAGACTCAATATATCACTCTGTTTTACCACATAATCAATGGCAATTGCATTTGATAACGATTGAATAACACTTTTTCTTGTTTTTAAAATAATTTGATATTCATTGCCAATAACTCTATTCAGTTCGCCTTTATTTTTGAGGATAATTTTGCAGGGAACCGCAGTACTAAAATTTGTCTGTCCAAATTTGTATTCTTTATTATTACCTTTAATCTCGTATCCATTTTTTGTCAATACAATTTGAAAGGAGGTCTGTCTTGTAGTCAACGAATCTTTTTCTTTTGCCCAAATGACCGTAAATGGTGCATTTTTCCATAATTCGATAGACTTTATTCTTCCTACACCATAGATTTCTGTAGTCAGGTTTAAACGATCAACAACAGCACCTACGATACGGAAAGATTTAATTATAACGATTTCATTTCCTTTGCTAATCTCATCATTTCCAAAAATAGAAATATTATCAGAGGACAATTTAAAAGCCGAATTTGAATTATCTAGTATTTTGATTTTGGCGCTGGTTTGATATACATCATTGGCATATCGCAAATAAAAAATGCAGAGAATCATTGCTATTACTACAGACAAAACTATCCATTTCCAGTATGAAAAGTACTTAGCTATTTCTTGCTTAATATTGAAATTATTTATTTTACTTTCCAATGGTTTAACTTATTTTATTAGTAATATGATTGTTGTAATGGCAACCGAAGCAACTGCCAATAAATTTGTCAAGCTTGGAACATAGCCGGATGAAGTAACTTTTGGTCCATTTGGATTGACGTAAATAACATCATTTGGCTTGATATAATAGTTTGGGGAGTCAAACCACTTTTTTGATGTTAAATCAATAGTAGTGTAGGTTCTTTTATTGTTTTCTTCTCTAATTATAAGCACGTCTTGTCTTTTTCCGTTAATAGTTAAATCACCTGCATAGCCTAATGCTTGAAGTAGGCTGATGTTTTGCTCATTAAAAGTGTATGTGCCTGGACTCTTTACTTCACCTAGAATTGTAAACTTAGCATTGGTTAATCTAACTGTAACTTGTGGGTTTGATAAATGATTTCCATCAATCAATTTTTGAACGATCAGATCCTCAAGCTCAAGCAATGTGCGGCCTTTAACTTCAATTTTTCCCAAAATTGGAAGGACAATGATACCTTGAATAGTTACCAAATAACCATTAAGGGTAGATGAACCAAGCTGGTTTGTATTGTAAAATGAAGCTAATTCTGGAGAACTTGAAGATACAATGACACTTAAAATGTCATTTGTTTGAATTCTCCCTTCAGAAAAAACAGTTGTATCTTGCTCATTTACGTTGACGTCATTAAAGTATAAAACATCTTTTTTTGAAGCGCAGGAACTAAAAATTAAAATTCCTAATATAAGCATCAGGATATTTTTTTGTGGCTTAATCATATAAGTTAAATTGGCGATAAGGCTTACTTGGATTTTAATTAAAATTTAATGGGTAGTAGTTTTTGATGTAAAATAATTTTGCTATTTCATTTTTTAAATATAAAAATTCAGATGTTTCTAAAATACGATTTTTTAATCTCAAATAGTTAAGGCTCATTAATAAAAAGGATAACTGTAGTTAATTTAGTAAGATTTAGCATTTGATAAATATAATTAATAGGGCAAAGATAAATTATAGTTTTTGGTTAGCAAAAATAATCAAAAATTTATTTTTTTTAAATCGGTAGATTTGCTTAAAATAATTTTGTTTAAACGCACAATAATTGTGTTGTCCTTTTTTTTAAGAGCCAAATTTTTTATGTAAGAAGGATAAAATGGATTATATATTGTACAAAAGCCTAAATTGTAATTTTGTATTCCAAGCATGCCATATTCAATATCGTTTAGGGATAAACGAAAATTAGAAAATTTAATCCTTTTCAGCCTAAACGGATTTTTGCTTGGCAATTTTTCATTTGCCATAATTAATACATAAGAATTATAAATATTTATCCAAAATATTTTTTTTAATTCATCTGTATTTATTTTACTTTTTAAATCGTTTATACGTACACAATATAATTCTTTTCTAAGCGAAGTGCTATCTTCTTGCAATTTTACCTTTGTTAGAATACGTTCAGACAAATCAATATAATAGTTAACCATTGTCTATTTTAAAATTTTGAGTATTCTTAATTGCCATTTACCGCTCATAGTAATTTCGTTTTCACAACAGTATATTCTTAATAAATATTCTTTACGCAAATATTTAATCTTTATTCATGTTTAATCCCAATAAAACGTTAATTTTTGGTTTCCAAAGTTAAATTTACGTTAACTTTTCTGATTTTATTTTGTCTTGGCATCAAAACATTTTTTAAAGTGTCCATTTTTTGGAGGTTCAAAACATATAATTCTCTTATTTTCAATATGTATTATTTTAAAATTATTCTTTTATGAACCTTAGAGTCGTACTCGTAATTCCTAAATTTATTTTGACAACAAAAATACCAGTTTTCAACTGCGAAACTCATCCTCCCGAACCTTTGTAGCAACTGATTGAACTGAAAATACTTTTTTTAGAGTCATTGTATCAAATGACAATTGCTCTAAAATTGCCTCTAAACCCGTATTCATTAATGTTAGTTTAGATTACAATATTTCTACAATCCCAAACCCATTTGATTCAGAATTTAATCTAAATCTTATTCCATCAAGTCTTGACTCAATTGAAATAGAGTGTTTGACCAGAAATCAATTTAAAGTGGTACAGTTCTGCTAACCCCAGTACGAGCATCAAATTCAGCTTCGACTTTTTAATATTTCTCAGAAAAATAAAATTCACTCTAAATTAAATCCCTATTTTTGCTCCCACATTAACGTAACACGAACATTTATGCTGATTATAGGAATTGCAGGCGGAACAGGAAGCGGAAAAACAACCGTAGTGCATCAGATAATGAATGAACTACCCCAAACCGAAGTGGGAATTATAGCCCAGGATTCCTATTACAAAGTATCCACGAACGAGAGTTACGAGGAACGCTCAAAAACCAACTTCGATCATCCCAGAGCCATCGATTTCGACTTATTGGTCGCTCACCTCAAAGAACTCAAAGAAGGAAACACTATCAACCAACCCGTATATTCCTTTGCAACGCACAACAGAACCCTTGATACTATCTTAACGCATCCACGAAAAGTGATGATTGTCGAAGGAATTCTAATTCTATCCCATCCCGAATTGCGGGATTTATTTGATATCAAAATATTCGTCCACGCCGATTCGGATGAACGATTAATCCGCAGATTAAAACGGGACATAGCAGAACGTGGCCGAGATATGGAGGAAGTTTTAACCCGTTACCAAACCACATTAAAGCCCATGCACCAGCAATTTATCGAATCCACAAAAGCCTTTGCCGATATCATCATACCCAACGACAAATACAACACTGTGGCCATCGATGTAGTCCGTGCCGTAATAAATCAACGAATTTTGTAATTTTTTTGTAATTTTATAACATTAATTATTTGAAGCTATTTCCTGCACACGAGGCTGAAAGCTAAACTGGCGAAGCAATCCGCTCTATCCACGCCCAAAAGCGTGGGATGCCGCTACTATCAGAGCTAAAAAACCGTATCACAAATGACAAACTCGTACAAAAACAAACCTTGGTTCAAATTTTTAAGCAACAAATACGTCTGGGTTTTGTTGTTTTTCTCGACTTGGATGATCTTCCTTGATAACTATTCCTATTTCGATCATCGCGTTCTGGACAAACAAATCAACGAACTCGAAGACAACGCCACTTACTATAAAGAAGAAATCAGAAAAGACCAGCAAAAAATTAAACAACTCAAAAATCCGAACCAAATCGAAAAATACGCCCGGGAAAAATATTATATGAAAAAAGACAGCGAGGACATCTACATCATAGAATTTGAAGGCGATACCATCGAAAAAGATGTTAAAAAATAGACCGTATTTAAAAGGTATAAATAAAATATCTCGAGCAAGACCTAAAGCATTGATCAAGTTAAACAAAAATTCCAAACCCGAGTCCTAATAATTATAGGGAAGAGCGAACCTAGTAAATTTAAACTGAAAAATCTGTGCAAATCTGTGCAATCTGTGGCAAAAAAAATTAATCGAAGCAAAGCTTTGAGAAATCAAACTCATAGGTATAAAACGAACCATAAATGAAAAATCTATTCGACGATTTCAATCCTGTTTCTTCCAAACTTTGGAAACAAAAAATCCAGTTCGAACTCAATGGCGCCGATTATAAAGAAACTTTAATCTGGAATTCCCCCGAAGACATTCAGGTAAAACCCTTTTACCACAAAGATGAATTCGTAGGGATTTCGGCCGTAGATACAAAAGCGTCCGAGTTTAAAATTTGCCAAAACATCTTTGTACACGATCTGGCCAAATCAAATCTTCGAGCCCTAGACAGCATCAATCGCGGTGCTGAAAGCATTCGATTTACGATAGAAGACGAAAACACGGATGTCACAAAACTCCTCGAAAACCTTCCACTAGAAAAAGTGACACTATATTTTAATCTAGGATTTCTTTCGATCGACTTCGTTACGAAAATTGATGCCATTGCCCGATCAAAAAAAGCAACCATTTTCTGCAACCTTGATCCGATTGGGAAATTAGCTCGTGAGGGAAATTGGTTTAAAACCAAAGAAAAAATAAATTTTGACACAATTAGTGAATTATTCAAATTTCCCCCTTTGGGGGTTAGGGGGCTTATTAGCATAGATGGTGGTTTGTACCAAAATGCCGGCGCAAATATGGTGCAACAAATAGCTTATACTTTGGCGCATGCGAACGAATATTTCAGCAGAATCACAACCCTTAATAAATCCATAGTTTTCGAAATAGCAGTGGGAACGAATTACTTTTTCGAAATAGCAAAACTGCGCGCTTTACGATTGCTTTTTAACCTGATCGCAAAAGAATACGACCATAATTTCGATTGTCATTTACTGGTTTCTCCCACAAAAAGAAACAAAACAATATACGATTACAACGTCAATATGCTTCGCACCACGACAGAGTGTATGAGCGCTATTTTGGGCGGAGCAAATGCCATAGCAAATCTGCCATATGATACTTTGTACCACAAAGACAATGAATTTGGTGACCGGATTGCCCGAAACCAATTACTGGTTCTCAAAAACGAAAGCTATTTCGACAAAGTCAACAATCCGGCTGACGGAACCTATTATATCGAAAGCCTGACTCATCAATTGGCCGAAAAAGCCTTGACTCTATTCAAGGATATCGAAGCCAATGGCGGTTTTCTCAAACAACTCAATGAAGGAATCATCAAGAGAAAAATTCAAGAAAGTGCAGACAAGGAGCAGGAATTATTCGATACTGGCAAAGAAATCCTGCTGGGAACAAACAAATATCCCAACAAAAAAGATAGGATGAAAAACAACCTAGAACTGTTTCCTTTCGTAAAAATAAAACCCAGAAAAACCTTGATTACGCCCATAATCGAAAAACGATTGGCAGAAAAAATGGAACAAGAACGCCTCAAGGAAGAAAATTAATTGCAAATAAATGCTATGGAAAAAACCTTATTTTTAATACTAGTAGTCTTTTCGACTACTGTTTCTTCACAGCAAAGAACGATCGAAATAACCAACATCCAGACAGGGAAAGTGAAATTTATTGAAGAAAACCAGCGCATCAAAATAAGAACCCTTGACCGAAAAAAACATATCGGGATTCTAAAATTTCAAGACGGGCAAACTATCATCATTAAAGATCAATACATAAAAATAGACAGTTTACAAAGTATAAAAAATCAACCCAAAGGATTAGCAACGGTCAAAACCGTAGTTTTAGCTGCCGGATTAGCCACAGTTACCAGCTCCTTAGTTGCTGCATCGAAAGGTCAAGACGCAGCTTTTATGCTTTTTACAGTAGGAGCAGGAACAACCATTGGAGCAGGTTTATTAGAAGGAATCAATGCCAACTATACGGAAAGAAAATGGAAATTTAAAATTATTGAGAAGCAGGTCGTTAAAATCGACAAAACATTGAATTAAAGGAAGTAGTAACCCGGTTTTGAATTAAAATAACTACATTTACTTAACAAAATAAAGAATTATGGAAGCGTTTAGACAAACCGTCAAAGTGAAAAATCATACGATAAATATCACATTGCCAGATACTTTTAATGCCGAAGAAGTAGATGTCATTATTTTGCCTTCTTCAGCAAAATATGAAATACCGCAATGGCAAATTGATGAGGTCAGGGAACGAACAAAAAAGTATTTAAAAAACCCGGAAAGTGCTACAGACATTGACGATTTTTTGAGAGAAATTGAAAATGAATTATAGAATCGTCATAATTGATGAGGCTAAAATTGATTTTAATGAATCACTTTTTTGGTATAAAAATATAAATCCAAAATTGGCAAAAAGATATCATCAATCATTTAAAGAAAGCTTGGGAATTATAAAAAAGAATCCTTTGCATTTTCAAATACGATATAACGAAGTTAGAATAATAATGTTAACTACATTTCCATATTTAATTCATTTTACCGTTTATAAAAATATTATTGTTATCAAAGCCATTTATCATTCCTCAAGAGATAGTAAATTAAATATCTTATAAAAAATTACGCTTTGAGAAAAAACCTCCAACATATTAAATTAGAAAAGTCAGAAGTTAGAAGTCAGAAGTTAGAAGAAAATAATTTCCTAACAGCCGAAGGAATTGAGGTAAAATTGAACTATTCTGAACAAGATATCGAAAACCTAGAGCAGCTGGATTTCGGAGCGGGCTTTGCGCCAAATTTACGCGGACCTTACGCCACAATGTATGTGCGTCGTCCTTGGACGATTCGACAATACGCAGGATTTTCAACTGCCGAGGAAAGTAATGCCTTTTACCGTAGAAACTTGGCCGCAGGTCAAAAAGGACTTTCTATTGCCTTCGATTTACCAACACATCGCGGTTACGATTCGGATCACGAACGTGTGGTGGGCGATGTCGGAAAAGCGGGAGTCGCCATTGATTCTGTTGAAGATATGAAAGTATTATTCGACCAAATTCCCTTGGGCGAAATGTCGGTTTCGATGACGATGAACGGTGCCGTTTTACCTATTATGGCCTTCTATATTGTAGCCGCAGAAGAACAAGGAGTACAACTCGAACAACTTTCCGGAACGATTCAAAATGACATTTTAAAAGAGTTTATGGTGCGCAATACCTACATCTATCCACCAGCCCAATCGATGAAAATTGTTGCCGATATTTTTGAATTCACCAGCAAGAAAATGCCAAAATTCAACTCCATATCCATTTCGGGTTATCATATGCAAGAAGCGGGAGCAACGGCTGATATCGAACTAGCATACACCCTCGCCGATGGATTGGAATACATTAGAACTGGTCTTGCAACAGGAATGAAAATCGATGACTTCGCTCCCCGCCTATCCTTTTTCTGGGCCGTTGGGATGAACCATTTTATGGAAATTGCCAAGATGCGAGCGGCTCGAATGATCTGGGCAAAACTAGTCAAACAATTCAATCCAAAAGACGAAAAATCTTTGGCATTGCGAACCCATTGTCAAACATCGGGTTGGAGTCTCACCATGCAAGATCCCTTCAATAATGTGGCGCGAACAACCATCGAAGGTTTGGCTGCTGCCCTAGGTGGAACGCAATCCTTGCATACCAATGCATTGGATGAAGCTATTGCCTTGCCCACCGATTTTTCCGCCAGAATTGCAAGAAATACGCAAATATATTTGCAGGAAGAAACCAAGATTACGAAAACCGTCGATCCTTGGGCAGGCAGTTTTTATGTCGAAAGTTTGACCAATGAAATAGCACAAAACGCCTGGAAACTCATCGAAGAAGTCGAAGCACTCGGCGGAATGACCAAAGCCATTGAAACCGGAGTTCCGAAACTCCGAATCGAAGAGGCTGCTGCCAGAAAACAAGCGCGGATTGACAGCAATCAGGACAGTATAATTGGGGTTAATAAATACCGATTAGAAAAAGAAGACCCCTTGCAAATCCTTGATGTTGACAACCAAATGGTACGCCAACAGCAACTCGAACAATTAGACCGAATGAAAGCAACTCGGGATACCCAAAAAGTACAAAATTCACTCAATAAATTAACCCTTTGTGCACAAAATGGTAAAGAAAACCTACTCGAATTAGCGGTTGAAGCAGCAAGAAATCGAGCAACTCTTGGTGAAATAAGCGATGCACTCGAAACAGTTTTCGGAAGGTATAAAGCACAAATTAAATCCTTTAGCGGCGTGTATAGCAAAGAAATTAAAGACGACAAAAGCTTCGATGAAGCCAAGCAACTAGCCAACGAATTTGCCAAAAAAGAAGGGCGACGTCCTAGAATTATGATAGCCAAAATGGGGCAAGACGGACACGATCGTGGGGCTAAAGTGGTGGCCACAGGTTATGCTGACCTAGGTTTTGATGTGGATATAGGTCCACTTTTTCAAACTCCAGCCGAAGCTGCCAAACAAGCTATAGAAAATGATGTGCATATACTCGGAGTTTCTTCGCTTGCTGCGGGACACAAAACATTAGTGCCGCAAGTCATTGCCGACCTCAAAAAATACGGAAGAGAAGACATTATGGTCATCGTGGGTGGCGTTATCCCAGCACAAGATTACCAATTTTTGTTTGATGCCGGAGCGGTTGCGGTTTTTGGACCCGGAACTAAGATTAGCGAAGCAGCCATTAGTATTTTAAAGATCTTAATTGGTGATTAAGCAAATACAGTTAGCACAATCTATTTAAATAATAAAAGAACTTAACTTATTTTCGCCTTACTATATTCTGATAAAATAATTATATCGATCTTATAACTAGCAAAAATCGATTAGACCATATGTTCATAGCTAATGACAAATAGATAATACCTATATATGTTACCACAAAGTACGGTTAAATTTAAGTAATAAATGCACTTTGAATAGACGACTTTGCGTATAACTATTTACTAATCTACGAAAATAATTGACTCTTGATTTTTACATGGAATAAAGTAGAAAATAAAAAAGACTTCTCTCTTTTACTATGCACGCCTACTAATTATTTTCCCTATATTTACAATTCTAAAAAACAAGACTATGGATTTCTCGGCAAAAATGCTTCGTGATGACGCCTTAAAAGGCAAAGTAATAGTAGTAACCGGAGGCGGAAGCGGTTTGGGCAAAGCTATGACCAAATATTTTATGGAACTCGGTGCTAAAGTCGCCATAAGTTCCCGTAACCTGGAAAAACTGCAAACTACGGCAAAAGAACTCGAAACGGAAACAGGCGGAACCTGCTTGGCCGTGCAATGCGACGTTCGTCATTACGAACAGGTCGAAGCGATGTTGGAACAAGTCTTGAAAGCCTTCGGGAGAGTGGATGTATTGCTCAACAATGCCGCGGGGAATTTCATTTCGCCAACGGAAAGATTATCGGCGAATGCTTTTGACACCGTTATTGACATTGTCTTGAAAGGATCTAAAAACTGCACCCTCGCTTTCGGAAAACATTGGATTGAAACCAAACAAACCACCTCAACGATTTTGAATATTGTCACTACTTATGCCTTTACCGGTTCCGCTTATGTGGTACCGAGTGCTGCTGCAAAAGCGGGCGTTCTGGCTATGACTAGAAGCCTTGCGGTGGAATGGGCAAAATACGGAATTCGCACTAATGCAATTGCCCCAGGGCCATTCCCAACACAAGGCGCTTGGGACCGATTGTTGCCAGGAGACTTGGCTGAAAAATTCGATATGGCTAAAAAAGTACCCGTGGGAAGGGTGGGAGACCACCAGGAATTGGCTAATCTAGCAGCCTATCTCGTTTCAGATTTCTCGAGCTACATCAACGGTGAAGTCATTGTTATTGATGGTGGCGAATGGTTGAAAGGTGCTGGAGAATTTAACATTCTCGAAGCCATCCCAGAGGTTCTTTGGGATCAGTTAGAAATAATGATTAAAGCGAAGAAGAGGAGCTAGCAGTGGACAAGTCAGTAAACAGCAGCAGAAAGATTTAATAAGCACTAAAAATAAGTTATGGAACCCCGCAGATTTTGCGGGGTTTTGTTTTTTAATTTAGCAGCAAGAACTTTTCAAAATAGAAAACCGACAATTGATAACCTAAACCCCATCACGCGACCTTCTTCTCAAAATACACATTCAGCAACGACAGGGAATACACAAAGGCCGGTGCAGCAGTTCGCATCGCGGCATGGTTAATGGTTAGAAACCAGAAAGCCAAAAAACACAGTAAGTACATGTTGAACTTGTTTTCTAAATACAAAAATAGAGGCGTAAAAAATAAAATTAACAGCGCGAAAATACCAAGGGAGCCATGCTCTGCAAGCATTCTAGTAATCTCATCATGAGACAAAGCGTCATCTCCAGTTTCCGCTTTTCGAACCTCAACACCTTTGCCTACACCCACTCCAAAAATAGGGTTTTTCAAGAAAGTGTTCCATTCGTTTAACGCCAAATCTTCTCTTCCGGTAAACTTACTTTCTTTTGTCCTTCCTGTGGCATCTTGATTAGAGTAGCGTTTATCAATTAGTCCTCCAGTTTGCAATGAGGTATAACCCCAAGTTGCTATCAATGCAATGCAAACCAATACTATGCTATAATTGAGTTTTACTCTTCCTTCAAAATTAGATTTAAAATAGAGAAATAGCACTAACAATATAATCATCAGTAAACCGGTAATCATGCCACCGCGCGAGAAAGTAACTACCCCTCGATAGGTTATATTAAGGGCAACGATTAGATTGATGAAAAGTATATATCTAGTTCTTGATTCCAATATTATTCTGGAAAAAAAGATGAACATACCCATACCTAAAATAGTTGCCACTTGGTTCGGACCAAAACCACCAGATGTTTCATAATTCGATTGCGTACTGGTTACTATATCTCTAATGTTTGGGGTATAAAATGTCAAGTAGACCATGCAGCTTATAATAGGCAAACCCACACAGAGAAGTATGTCATTAATTTGATTTATAGGTATCTTTCGCCTAAAAGTGTATAGTGAAGCTACTCCTAAACATACGGGTCCGGAGATATTAAAAGCAATAGTATTTTTCATGTTTGTGTCAAAATTTAACACAAAAGTGGCTAAAACCACGCTTGGTACTAGCAACAATAAATATATCCAATAAGGAGCAGCGCCTTTCGAGAAGCCGCTGAAATACATTCCCATTAAAATGTAAACAATTACACCGTACTTGGAAATTTCATACAACGGATTGCCTTGTGTCATCCTCAAGAAAACCTCGCTCCCAACTACATAGGCAGCGACCATAAGCGCTTCGTTGTTTTTATTTTGGGTCCTCACAATGAAATATGCCCCTAAAATAAAAATGGCATAACCGTATATTTTTGCAGAAAACGGAAATATAAAAACTAGAAATCCAATTCCCACATGGACTAGTATCAAATTGAGATATAAAAGATCTTCTTTATTCATTTACCCTATTTTTATAGCCGATTGCTATTGTATTACTTTTGGATTCGATAAGTATAATCATCTTTTCAATTCATAAAACTCGTTCAACAAATCAACAGATTTGCGTTGCAGCTCATCTTTTTTAAAGGTAAAAGCATAGCCTTTTGGCATCGAAACTGTTCTCCTGCTCAATACGGGTTGCAATCGGTCTAAATATTTTACCCATCCCAATAAAAGTCGGGTTATCAATAGCCAACCGCTCCGGATGAATCCAATGGAACTCGTGTTAATCAGATAATTGGAAATGCTGACCGCCACCATAGCTGCATTGCCTTCGGTGATTTCGATTTTTAAGACTTGGCATTTTGGAAATAAGCTGCGCATTCCAGTAAAGGTAAATCGAAAAAAATCATAAGGTTCGGCATGATACGGAAAAGTTTGCGGTGCTTCTATTTGTAATAAGCCGCCCACTTTTGTCACCCTTTGTATCTCTTGGCAAAATTGCCACGGATTAATGGTATGTTCGATAACTTGTGCCGCCAAAACCAGGTTAAAACAGTTGTTAGCAAAAGGAATGAAATGTCCGTCAAAAATGTAATCTGGTTTAAACTCATTGTGCACATCGGATGTGATAACTTCACAATGGGGAAATTTATTTTTGTAATAACTCCCTTTCTCTCCACTGCCAATGATCAATACCTTCCCTTTAGCGGGCACTAATTGGGATAAAATATCATATCTTTTCTCGATAGTAAAATCTTCACTAAGCGAGGGTAACACTTTCCTACGGATAAAATTCTTGATATTGGAAGTATCCAAATGCTCCTTATCCTGAGTTGTTTTTTTTGAATTGATGATGTCTTCCGCATTAAAAATGGAATCGGCACCAAACAGTATCGGCGTTCCATCATAAATTGGAAACTTTGAATGGTCATCAAACAATAAATAATCCCTCGTTTTTGACAAAAACTTAGCGTGAGTATCGGGATGTATCATGTATTCCTGCATAATTTGCGTCGTTGTGTTTAAAGTAAATTTATATGGACTTTATCGCTACAATCCATAACGAAAAGCGATTTATTTTAATTTTTTGCATTTCCAATTCTTACAGAAAAACCTTCTAGGAACAACTAATATCTAAAAGTTTACTCTTTTGGTCGAAAAATCAATTTTATACGTTTGCTCATATTCATTTTCTTAAAAAATATTGCTATTTGATTTTTGGTTTATTCCAAATCAAACTCCACCAGCCAATTGTTCTTCCAATTGCTTCCGTAAAAGCTTCTGTTCTTTTGGAAGTGTTAAATATATTGTAAAATCGTATCAAAGTCAAGAGAATAGTTATAGAATGCCATTTTAGTTTGTCTTTTAGTAAAGGTTTTGGGTTCTTGATTCTCCAGATGTACCAGCCGTTTCGTACTACCATTTTACCGTATTGGCAATGGCTTGGTCTTCCCGCTGAATTGTGATAATGATTTAATTGTGCAGCCGTGTTTACGTACAAATTTCCTGTTTTTGATACTCGCAGCGTAAAATCAGCATCTTCATATAGCCCATAGCCTTCAAAATAAGTGGAGAATTTCAGGTTTCGAAATACTGATTTTCTAAAGGAAGAAACTCCTCCCATAAATTGTTCTACGGCATATA
>CAMDGJ010000019.1 GCA_945897545.1 Flavobacterium psychrophilum | reverse complement strand
ATATTTGAGGCTCATTGGCAACAGATAGATAACAAATTAGTTTTTACCATTTCGGCGAATCGTTTTCTACGAAATATGGTTCGGGCTATAGTGGGAACATTAGTAAACGTTGGATTACAAAAAATTACATTGGACGATTTCAATGAAATAATTAAAAGTAAAAACCGCGATAAAGCAGGATTTTCAGTTCCGGCTCAGGGCTTATATTTGACAAAAATTGATTATGATTATTTGTGAAAGATGGCAGATAACATATGGCCCATTTCAGTTTGGAGCAACTTTGAAAACGAAAAGCGTTAAGATTAAAAAATAAAAATAAAATAGATTATAAAGCAGAAAACAGTTTAGATTGCAGATTTTAAAATCTGAAATCTGCCATCTGAAATCTGCCATCTGAAATTATGAAAGCAAAAGCATTCGACACAAGATTATTTACACGAATATTAAAATTTACAAAACCGTACCAATCGCGATTCAACTTCGTTGTGGCATTCGCTATTTCCTTGTCGATATTTGCAGCATTGCGTCCCTATTTGTTGAAACAAACTGTAGATGGATATATAAAAAATCAAGATCAATTTGGGCTTTTACTATATGTTTGTTTGATGGGTTTCGTATTGTTATTGGAAGTTTTTTCACAATTTTTCTTTGTGTATTGGGCAAACTGGCTTGGACAAGATATTGTGAAAGACATTCGAACTAAAATGTTCAAACATATTTTGAGTTTCAAGATGAAGTATTTTGATAATGTTCCCGTTGGCCAATTGGTAACTCGATCCGTATCAGATATTGAGGCAATTGCACGTATATTTAGTCAAGGATTGTTTATGATAATAAGTGATTTGATGAAAATGTTTGTTGTTCTAATTTTTATGTTCTATATGAACTGGAAACTCACATGGATTGTAATTGTAGCAATGCCAATATTAGTTTTCTTCACACGAATTTTTCAAAAGAAAATGCAAATCGCTTTTGAAGAAGTTCGAACGCAAATTGCTAATATGAATTCTTTTGTGCAAGAACGTGTTACAGGAATGAAAATCGTTCAGCTGTTCAATCGCGAAGAAATTGAATCCGAAAAATTCAAATCCATTAATGAAAAGCACAATAAAGCTTGGATAAAAACAATTTTATACAACTCGATTTTCTTCCCTATTGCTGATATTATTTCATCTCTAACCTTAGGATTTATTGTATTATATGGCGGATTCAAAATATTGAACGGGGATAATTTTACCACGCTTGGAGATTTGTTCTCCTATACGATGTTCATAGGAATGTTATTTAATCCTTTACGCCAAATCGCTGATAAATTTAACGAAATGCAACTGGGAATGATTGCTGCAAATCGCGTTTTTGATATTCTCGACACCCAAGATCAAATTCAGGATACTGGAACTATGGAAGCTCCTATTTTTAAAGGTAACATACAATTTAAGGTTGTCCATTTTGGTTACATTGCTGAAGAATATGTTGTCAAAGGTATTGATTTAGATGTAAAAGCCGGAAAAACTATTGCTATTGTTGGTGCAACTGGCGCAGGCAAATCAACGATTATCAATTTACTGAACCGTTTTTATGAAATTAATAGCGGAACAATTTGTATTGATGGACACAACATAGAAAACTATACTTTGTCTTCTTTGCGAAAACAGATTGCTGTAGTTTTGCAAGATGTTTTCCTTTTTGCCGATACCATATTCAATAATATTACGCTAAATAATCCTACTATTTCTAGAGAACAAGTTTTGGCTGCTGCCAAAAAAATTGGCGTGCACAAATTCATTATGAGTTTACCCGATAATTACGATTTTGACGTGAAGGAACGTGGCGTAATGCTTTCCTCGGGACAACGCCAATTGATCGCTTTTCTTCGCGCTTATGTCAGTAATCCAAGTATTTTAATTCTGGACGAAGCCACTTCATCGATAGACACTTACTCTGAGGAATTAATACAACGCGCCACAGAAACTATAACAAAAGGAAGAACTTCAATTGTAATTGCGCACCGATTAGCCACTATAATTAATGCCGATAAAATTGTCGTTATGGACAAAGGATTGATTGTAGAACAAGGAACACATCAAGAATTAATTGACAGAACTGAAGGTTATTACAAAAATCTTTATGATTCGCAGTTTATAATAGATTACAAATAAATTTTTACATTTATGCGATTAAATCTTCCAAATTAACTTGAAAATTAATGAAAAAATTCGGTAGTTACCTCCTAATTCTCCTCACTTATTCGTGTATTCCATTAAAAATTGCACCAAATATTGAAGGAGAAAAAATAGTTAATGCAAAAAAATTTAAAAAAGACCTTCCAAATTTTCAAGGATTTATTTTTGAAGACACAAAGAATGCTAACGAGTTTTACAATTTTATAAATGCGAAATACAATTTAAAGCATATCAATGTTGAGTCAAATGTGCCAATTAGCGTCAATAACAAGACTTATTTTTTATCTTTTTTTGAACGAGAGAAAATCACAAAGACATTAAATCTGATTCCAATCGCGATCGACGCTGATAGAAATAGCAAAGGAAAAGATCCACTTTTAGAAAATCTGTATACATCTAGAAATGGTTTCTGGTATTTAATTCTTATAGTAACAGACCCCGAAATTAGAGATTGCCTTAATCCAAAATATCCGCAACATCAAGAAATAAGTAATCATTTGAAAGATATAAAAAATGAATATTTTTCGACAAGCAATTATATGGAAGCCTACTTAAAAATGAATTAATATTTATTGTTGATTTCTGCTGACTAATAAACTTCTAAAACGTCTAATTTTTTTTAAAATAAATCCTTAAATTCGCAATCTGAAATTAATTTAGAAAAAAACAAATATGACACGAGCTTTTGCGACTGCATTTTTACCATAAATAAAATAAATACGAAAAAATGAAATACGATATTATAGTTTTAGGAAGTGGACCAGGCGGATATGTAACTGCCATTAGAGCATCTCAATTAGGCTTTAAAGTGGCCGTAATCGAAAAAGAAAGTCTTGGTGGTGTTTGCTTGAATTGGGGTTGTATCCCTACCAAAGCCTTACTAAAATCAGCACAGGTTTTTGATTACTTAAAACACGCTTCCGATTATGGATTGACTGTTTCATCATTTGACAAAGATTTTCCGGCTGTGGTTCAAAGAAGCCGAAATGTCGCTAGCGGAATGAGCAAAGGAGTTAATTTCCTAATGAAAAAAAATAAAATTGACGTAATTGATGGTTTTGGAAAGTTAAAACCAGGCAAAAAATTAGATGTGACTGCCGCCGACGGAAAAGTTACTGAATACAGTGCAGATCATATTATCATTGCTACGGGTGCTCGTTCACGTGAATTACCAAGTTTGCCACAAGACGATGTAAAGGTAATTGGATACAGAAAAGCGATGACTTTGCCAACACAACCAAAATCAATGATTATTGTTGGTTCTGGAGCAATTGGCGTTGAATTTGCTCATTTCTATAATTCAATGGGTACCGAAGTTACAATTGTTGAATTTATGCCAAATGTTGTTCCTGTTGAAGACGAAGACATCTCAAAACAATTTGAAAAATCTTTGAAAAAAGCGGGAATCAAGATTATGACGAATTCTTCTGTTGAAAGAATTGATACTTCTGGTAAAGGAGTTAAGGCATTTGTTAAAACTGCTAAAGGAGAAGAAGTTCTTGAAGCTGATATTTTATTGTCCGCTGTAGGAATTAAAACTAATATTGAAAATATAGGATTAGAAGAAGTAGGAATTGCTGTTGACAAAGACAAAATCTTGGTGAACGCCTTCAATCAAACTAATATTCCTGGATATTACGCCATAGGTGATGTAACTCCAGGTCAAGCATTAGCGCACGTTGCATCTGCTGAAGGAATCAACTGTGTGGAGAAAATTGCTGGTCTTCACGTTGATCCAATAGATTACGGTAACGTTCCAGGTTGTACTTATGCAACGCCAGAAATTGCTTCTGTAGGTATGACCGAAAAACAAGCTCGTGAAAAAGGATACGAATTGAAAATTGGAAAATTCCCATTCTCAGCTTCAGGAAAAGCGCAAGCTTCTGGAACTTCTGATGGTTTTGTTAAAGTAATCTTCGACGCTAAATACGGCGAATGGTTGGGTTGTCATATGATTGGAGCAGGTGTTACAGATATGATTGCCGAAGCGGTTGTAGCCAGAAAACTCGAAACAACAGGACACGAAATCCTAAAATCGATTCATCCACACCCAACAATGAGTGAGGCCGTTATGGAAGCTGTTGCTGACGCTTATGGAGAAGTGATTCACCTTTAATATTTTCATTGTGAAGCGCCAAGAAACTTGAGCAAAGTAAACAAAGCTCCAACTAATCTCATTTTTATAATAACCATTCCGTTTTGTGAAAGCAAGACGGATTTTTTTGTGCAATTTTCAATGTATTCGCAAAAAATTTGTAAGTTAAATCATTATATATAAGTAATTTAAGTAAAAAAAATATCTTTTTTAAATTCAGTTATTATTTTTTTGTAATTTTAAATACTACTAAAAACGTATTTCTTTTGCCTCAAACATTTTAGAATTATTTTGCTAAAGCTTTATAGTGCAAAAATCACTTAGACGTCAAAGCAATAAATAGTCACTATGTGCTAGAAGTTCAAAGTTTATGGCATTGCAGAATTAAGGTATGAATTGTCTTCATTCATTAACACTCAATTCACAAAACAACCCTTAAAATCTGTGGCAATAAATAAAGGCAAAACTTCTGGGAAAATAACTTAAAATATATGGAAAAAGGAGAAGCCGAAAACCAAATAGAGTAGGCAAAATTTAAATTAAAGTATCATGAAAAAATTAATTTTATTGATGTTGTCAGTAATTGTGTTTATGGCAACAGCACAAAAAGGCAATGCTCAGGACAAAGTTGAAAAATGGCCTGGAATAACTATGAAGGTTTTAACAGATAACGAAAGTGTAAATGTTTCAGAAGTAACTTTTGCTCCTGGCTCAGTAGCGGTCTGGCATTCCCATCCTCAGTACACCGCTTATGCTATTACCGATGTAAAAATGAAGGTAGAAATGGAAGGCAAAGAACCTGCAGTTGTCGATGTGAAAGCAGGACAAGCAATGTATTCACCAGCGGTAACCCACCAAACAACAAATGTGGGAAAAAAATCGTTTACTGTTATTGTAACCGAAATAAAATAAACTTTGGTTAACCAAAAGAAATGAATTCTAAAAGATTAAAAGGATAGTTTCAAACTTCACAAATCAAGAGTATTATCAAAATTAATTGTAAACCAAATATCTAAATTTAAAATGGATAACAAAAAAATAATCACTGTCTTTGGTGCTACAGGCGCTCAAGGAGGTGGATTGGTAAGAGCTATTTTAGCGGATAAAAATAGTGAGTTTTCAGTAAGGGCTGTAACCAGAGATACCAATTCAGAAAAAGCAAAGGAATTGTCACAATTAGGCGCTCAAGTAGTAACGGCAGATATTGATGATGTACAAAGTATTAAAAAAGTTTTAGAAGGCGCTTATGGTGCATACTTTGTCACCTTTTTTTGGGAACACTTCTCTGTTGAAAAAGAGCAACAAGAAGTAGCTAACTTTATAAAAGCTGCAAAAGAAGCCAACTTAAAGCATATTATTTGGTCCACATTAGAGGATACCAGAAATTGGATGGCTTTAGATGACGACAGAATGCCGACATTACAAGGAAAGTACAAAGTACCACACTTTGATGGAAAGGGAGCTGCTGATAATTTTTTTGTTGATGCAGGCGTACCTACCACTTTTTTAAGAACTTCTTTTTATTGGGACAATTTCATCCATTTTGGGATGGGACCAAAAAAAGGGGAAGATGGTAATTACTCCATCACATTACCAATGGATGATAAAAAATTAGCTGGTATATCCGCTGAAGATATTGGTAAATGTGCTTATGGAATATTCAAGAAAGGAGGCGAATTAATTGGAAAAAAAATTGGTATCGTTGGAGAAAAATTAAATGGAGATGAAATGGCAAAAAAACTCTCTAAGGCTTTAAATATAAATGTAATTTATAACAATGTTAGCCCAGAAATGTATCGAAGTTTCGGTTTTCCAGGAGCTGATGATTTGGGAAATATGTTTCAATTTAAAAGAGATTTCAATGCCGACTTTAATGGAGCAAGGAATGAAAATCTCTCAAAAGAATTGAATCCTCAATTACAAAATTTTGACAAATGGCTTTCTAAAAATGCGGGTCATATTCCATTGGAATAAACCAATAATTTATTAACCAAACTCTATTATTATGAAAAAAATGAATGTATTCAAAGTCGTTTTAGTTGCCATCTTTATGGTAACTTTCAGTTGCAAAAAATCAGAAGAAACAGTTACTGAGGTTAAACCAGCATTTGATTTAACAACTGCAAAAGAAGCAATAATATCTGCTGGCGAAACATTTGTTATTGGTATGAACAAGGGAGATTCTATCACATTGGCGAATTGTTATACAACAGATGCAAAAATGATGGGTCCTAACGCAAAATCTGTAATTGGAAGAATTGCAATTCGAAAAGTATTCAGTGGTTGGATAAAAAGTGGAATGCCTACATTTACAATGAAAACCATAGAAATTTGGGGTAATGAAGAGATGATGGCTGCAGAAGAAGAATGGGCTTTTTCGGATAAAGACGGGAAAATATTGGATTCTGGAAAATCTATTGAACTTTTTAAAATGGAAGACGGAAAATGGAGACTGTATCGCGATTGCTATAATTCTGATATGCCATTCACTAAATAAAGCCAAGTTTCATTTTAATTAAAATCCGTTTTGCTTATTCAAAATGGATTTTTTTTTGAAATTATTATATCATACTTCCTTGATTTATATTTGTGCTTTTAAAACTTCGATTTAAAATTATTCATTATATTTGTAGGTTAGAGGTTTGACAACTTCAAGCTAAATAAAATTGTGATATGCAAAACATTCCTAGTGTGGACTTACGTGATTTCCTTTCGGATGACCCGAAACGTAAACAAAAATTTGTAAATGAAATCGGAAGTGCCTTTGAGGAAATTGGATTCGTTGCCTTAAAAGGGCATTTTTTAGACGACCAATTAGTCGAAGAATTGTATGGCGAAATAAGAAACTTTTTTGCTTTGCCATTAGACACCAAACACAGTTATGAAATTCCTGGAATTGGAGGACAACGAGGCTATGTTTCTTTTGGGAAAGAACACGCCAAAGGCCGAAAGGAAGGTGATTTGAAAGAGTTTTGGCACTTTGGACAATATGTAGACAAAAACTCAAAATATGCTTCGGAATATCCAGATAATGTAGAAGTAAAAGAATTGCCACGTTTTAACATTGTGGGAAAAGAAGCCTACCAAATGCTCGAGAAAACAGGTGTTTATGTATTGAGAGCTTTGGCTTTACACTTAGGTTTAGACGAGTTTTATTTTGATGAATATGCAAAAGAAGGCAACTCTATTTTGCGGCCAATTCATTATCCACCGATAACTTCTGAACCTGAAAATGCGATTCGTGCAGCAGCTCATGGAGATATCAACTTAATTACTCTTTTGATGGGAGCCCAAGGTCGAGGTTTGCAGGTTCAAACTCACGATGGAAATTGGATTGATGCTATCGCCGAACCAGACGAATTGGTCATTAATGTAGGAGATATGTTATCACGTCACACCAACAATAAATTGAAATCCACCATTCATCAAGTGGTCAATCCTCCTAGAGAATTATGGGGAACTTCTCGTTTTTCCATTCCATTCTTTATGCATCCTGTGAGCGATATGAAATTAGATTGTTTAGAAAATTGCGTTGATGTAGAAAACCCAAAGAAATTCGATAACATTACCGCTGGAGATTATTTGTACGAAAGATTGGTAGATTTGGGATTAATAAAAAATAAAATGGAACGCGGATGACTCGGATTTAAACGAATTTTCGCTGATATTAGTTATGAAAAAATAATATGACTAATATATTGCATAGGGATTTGACACAATCAATTCTAAAACATTTTTTTTATGTTTATAATGAATTAGGTTATGGATTTTTAGAAAGAGTTTATCAAAACGCATTGAATTATGAACTGAAAGCGAATGGTTTTCAAGTAGAAGCTCAAAAAAGAATTAAAGTCTATTATAAAGAAATAGAAGTTGGTGATTACTTTGCTGATATTATCGTAAATGATCTAGTAATTTTAGAATTTAAAGCACAAGATTATTTAATTGAAGCTAACGAATTTCAATTAATAAATTATTTAAAATCAACTTCCTGCGAAGTTGGACTACTTTTAAACTTCGGGAAAAAACCAGAATTCATTAGAAAATTTTATCAGAATAACAGAAAATAAATCCGTGATAATCCGTTTAAATCCGTGTCATCTGCGATCCCTAAAAAAAACAAAATGGACTTACAAGAGCAATTAAAAAATTTATTTACTGACCATATCGAATCGGAACCCGAAGAAGTTCAAGAAGAAGATCACGTGCTTTTTATTCAAAAAGAACCCATAATTTGCAAATTCGAAAAGCGAAAAGGAAAAGCCACCACCATAATAGAAGGTTACAAAGGAACAGACGAAGATTTTAAAATTTTGGCTAAAGAAATCAAAACCAAATTAAGCGTAGGTGGAACTTTCAAAGATGATTCCATAATTATTCAAGGTGATTATCGGGACAAAATTATGCAAATCCTCAAAGAAAAGGGTTTTAAAGTGAAACGAGTTGGAGGGTAAGGTTAGTGATCAGTAGCCAGTGTTCAGGTTGCAGATTTCAGATTGCAAATTTCAGTGGTCAGTGTTCAGGTTGCACGTTAATTTAATCTTTTAACCTTAAACCATTAAACCTTTAAACTCTTAAGCCTTAAACAATTTAAACAAAATTTTAATGATTCAATCATCAGAATTGATACTCAATCTAGACGGAAGTGTCTATCATTTGAACTTATTACCAGAACATATTGCAAACGATATTATTTTCGTAGGTGATCAAAACCGTGTCGAAAAAATCACGCAATTTTTTGACAGCATTGAGTTTTCTACCCAAAAAAGAGAATTCAAAACTCAAACTGGACTTTTCAAAGGGAAAAGAATCACGGTAATGTCTACCGGAATTGGACCAGATAATATTGACATCGTGATAAACGAATTAGATGCTTTGGTAAACATTGATTTAAAAACTAGAACACCAAAAGAAAAACTCACTTCATTAAATATTATTCGAATAGGAACTTCGGGTTCACTTCAATCGGATATTCCTGTAGATAGTTTTGTAATGTCCAAATTCGGCTTGGGATTAGACAATATGCTCCGCTCCTACTTGATTGACGAAATCTCCGAAATCGAAATGGAAGATGCTTTCATCAAACACACCAATTGGGATTTGAGAAAAGGACGCCCATACGTAATTTCTTGTTCTGACATACTAGAAAAACGTATGGAAAGCAAACAAATTTTCAAAGGAATCACAGGAACAGCAGGAGGATTTTATGGCCCACAAGGAAGAGTTTTGCGTTTGAATATTCAGGACGAAAATCTGAATTCCAAAATGGACAGCTTCAATTATAATGGCACTTCAATGACCAATCTCGAAATGGAAACAGCTGCTATTTATGGACTTGGAAAACTTCTTGGACACAATTGTTTATCATTAAACGCTATTATTGCCAATCGTTCCAACGGAACTTTTAGTGAAGATCCTTATAAGGCAGTAGATGAATTGATAGCATATACTTTGGAAAAATTGGCGGAATAAACTAATGAATTTAATCCTCAAAACCGACAGACTCCTCCTCCGTGAACTCAAACTTTCTGATGTAGAGGCTTTTTTTGCTATGGACAACAATCCCAATGTTCACAACTATTTATGGAACAAACCCGTTCAAAAAATCGAAGAAATCATCGAAATTATACAGTCTGTTAGACAACAATATGTTGACAATGGTATTGGTAGATTTGCAATGATTTCAAAGGAAACAAACGAATTTATCGGTTGGGCTGGATTAAAATACAATACAGAAGCCGTAAATAACAAAGTCAACTTTTACGATATTGGGTATCGATAGGACGAAAAATTTTGGGGAAAGGGCTACGCTAGCGAAGCAGCTGAGGCTTGGTTAAATTATGGCTTTGAAACGATGAAAATCAAAACCATGGAAGCTGCAGCGCATATTGACAACCTTGCTTCGAATCGGATTCTTCAAAAAATTGGTATGCAATTTACCGGGCAATATCTAGAAGATGCTATTTCTTGGAATTGGTATCAATTGGAAAATAATTTGTAATAACCATTAGCTCTTTTACCAATCAATTTCACTATTGCCTTTCGATTTCAAATAATCATTCGTCTGACTAAAATGTTTATTTCCAAACCATTTTCCTTGATTGGCACTCATTGGCGAAGGATGACCCGATTCTAAAACCAAATGTTTTGTTTTATTAATTTTAGAACCTTTTTTTTGTGCAAAACTCCCCCAAAGCAGGAAAACTACATTTTCCTTTTCGTCTGAGATTTTCTGAATTACGGCATCGGTAAAAGTTTGCCATTTCAAATGTTTGTGGCTATTTGGACTGTCTTTTCGAACCGAAAGCGAAGCGTTTAAAAGCAATACGCCTTGCTTTGACCAATGCTGTAAATTTCCTGAAGTTGGATAGAAAATAGTACCCAAATCCTCATTTATTTCTCTGAAAATGTTACGCAACGAAGGGGGAATTCTAATGCCATCATTCACTGAAAAACATAAACCGTTGGCTTCTCCGGTTCCGTGATAAGGATCTTGGCCAATAATAACCACTTTCAAATCCTCAAGAGAACAATAATCAAAAGCTGCTAAAATCAATGCTGCAGGAGGGAAACAAGTATAACTTGTATATTCTTCATCCACAGCTTTCATTAAATCCTGAAAATACGATTTCTGGATTTCGTCAGTTAAAATAGTTTGCCAAGAAGGATTGAATTTGGGTTGCATTAGTCTTAAAATTCAGCTAATTCTTTGTTTACAGCAAATTCTAATTCAGGTAAATAATCTTCGCATATTTCATAAACAATTTCAAAATCAAGCATTTCATAATGATGAGAAATGAAGTCTCGAAACCGAATGATTTTATTCCACTCCATTTCTGGATAATTGGTTGTTAACAAATTATGTTTCCTTGAAATGTTTTTTAAATTTTCTCCAATCGCTTGAAGTCGAGTAACAATAGCATCAAGCAAAGTTTTACCATAATCGGTTGATATAAAATCTGAAGGATTATGAATTTCAGAAAATCTTTTATTACAAATATTGATGTGATCTAAAATGGTTTCTAGTGAATATTTATAGATGGCATCATACATAAATCAGGTCATTTTCGATGGTATCAAGAAAGCGTTTGGACAAATGAGGCCCTTTTCTAACAATTTCAATTTTAGAATTTAATTTATTTTCTAAATAAGAATATAAACCCATTAACAAACTATAGGATGGGGCTTTGAATTCAACAATAAAATCAACATCACTATCCTTATTTTCCAATCCTTTGGCATACGAACCGAACAAAGCGATGTTTACAACACCATAATTTTCTTTAAGGAATTGCTTATCATTTTTTAAAATGTCAATGATTTCGTCTTTTTTCATACAACAAATATAAAAATTAATTTATTAGCATCGTAAACTTTGTAACTTTGGACTTTTGACATTAGACTTTTAAAACAAACAATGATATCCATTACAGAAAAAACACTTCAAGACTTGCAATTTCCTACCATTCTCGAAACGCTGTCTGCTATTTGCAATACCGACATTGGCAAACAAAAAGCACTTGAAATAATACCCTTTAATGAGAAGGAAACCTTGATGAATGCCTTACTGCAAACCTCAGAATATGTTTCGTCTTACCAGAATAACAACGCGATTCCCAACCACGGATTTGATGCCATTACTTATGAAATAAAGTTTTTAGCCATCGAAGATAGTTTTCTGGAAGTGGGCGGTTTCAGGAAAATTGCGACCATTTCGGATACTACGAATTTTATGCTGAATTATTTCAAGAAATTCGAAGATTATTATCCTTATTTAAATACAAAAGCTTCCGAAATCCAAATCACGAAAGATATCAGCAATTTGATTGATGTCGTGGTTGATAAATACGGAGAGATAAAAGACAATGCTTCCCCCGATTTATTAAATATTCGTCGGGATATGAATTCCGTTCGAGGAAAAGTCAATCAGAGTTTTGGTGTGGCTTTAACCCAATACAATTCCCTCGGCTATTTAGATGATATCAAGGAAAGTTTTGTTCAAAACCGGAGAGTTTTGGCCGTTTTGGCTATGTATCGTCGTAAGGTGAAAGGCTCAATTCTGGGTAGTTCAAAAACGGGAAGCATTGCTTATATTGAACCCGAAATGACCTTGAAATATTCCCGTGAACTGAGCAATTTAGAATACGAGGAAAAAGAGGAAATCACCCGAATTCTAAAGCAATTATCGAATCAAATTCGTCCGTTTTTGCCCTTGCTTATTCAATATCAGGATTTCTTGAGCGATATTGACGTGGTTGCCGCAAAAGCGAAATATGCCAACAAGATTAATGGAATTTTACCAACTATTACTGATGATCGTAGATTGTATTTCAGGGATGCCTTCCACCCTATTTTGTATTTGAATAACAAACAGAAAAACGAAATAACGCACCCTCAGACTTTTGAATTAAACCAGGAAAAAAGAATCATCGTCATTTCTGGTCCTAATGCTGGAGGAAAAACAATATCCTTAAAGACGGTTGGATTGCTCCAATTAATGTTGCAATCTGGAATGTTGATTCCCGTTCATGAACGTAGCGAAACCTTTTTATTTGATCGAATTTTGACAGATATTGGTGACAACCAATCTATTGAAAATCATTTAAGCACCTACAGTTACCGCCTCAAGAATATGAACTACTTCTTGAAGAAATGCAACAAGAAAACTATGTTCCTGATTGATGAATTTGGTACGGGTTCCGATCCTGAATTAGGTGGAGCATTAGCAGAAATTTTCTTGGAAGAGTTCTACCATAGAGAAGCTTTTGGGATTATCACGACCCACTATTCAAATTTAAAAATTTTGGCAAACGAATTGCCTTTTGCCATAAATGCTAATATGCTGTTCGATGAAAAAACGTTGGAACCCATATATAAATTAGTTTTGGGGCAAGCCGGAAGTTCGTTTACGTTTGAAGTGGCGCAGAAAAATGGAATTCCATTCAGCCTGATTAATAGAGCGAAAAAGAAAATTGAAGTCGGAAAAATACGTTTTGACAAAACTATAGCTACACTCCAAAAGGAACGTTCGAAGATGGAAAAAACTTCGCAAATACTAAAAGAAGAAGAAACAAAAGCACGCGAAGAGGGCAGAAAAATGGAAACCATCAACGTGAAAATCAAACAAAAACTGGAAAGTTATCAGGAATTGTATGATAGTAACCAAAAAACGATTTATATTGGACAAAAGATTGTTTCTATTGCAGAAAACTATTTCAATAATAAAAATAAGAAAGACTTGATAGGGGAATTTTTGAAAATCATTGAAATCGAAAATTCTAAACGTATAAAAGCGACACCCAAAGAAATTAAAGCGATTGTCGAAAAGAAAAAGGAAGTGATCAAAGAAATTGAAGTCAAAGTTGAGGAAATCAGAATTGAAAAAAAAGAAAAGAAACTTAAACCTATTATCGAAAAACCAAAAGCTATTTTAAAACTAGGTGATAGAGTACGAATGTTTGACGGAAAAGCGGTCGGAAGCATTGACAATATTGAAAAAAATAAAGCAACTGTAAATTACGGAATGTTCACTTCTAAAGTGAGTTTGGATCTTTTGGAATTGGTAGAAGCAGTTAAGAAGTAGTAAGTTAGTCATTGCGAGGAACGAAGCAATCTCACTAACAGAAGCGATTATAATTAATTATTGAAATAGGAACACGAAATGAGATTGCTTTGCTGTTCGCGATGACGTAAAATAACTAAAAATAATGAAACCCGGATTTATTTATATCATCACTAATCAATATCAAACTGTAGTTTATACTGGTGTCACTTCCAATCTTCCACAACGAATAATGGAACATAAAGTGAAAAAGTATCCAAATTCATTTTCCGCTCGCTATAGTTTGAATTTATTAGTGTATTATGAACAATTTGCTTCGCCTGTTCGCTGTGCTCGGGTCAATGGATTGGGGATGCAATTGCTAGAGAAAAACAAATAAAAGCAGGTTCAAGAGAAACTAAAAATAATTTAATTCGTTCAATGAATCCAACTTGGAAAGACTTATTTGAAGAAATTAAAGATATAATGACTGAATAAAATATACTAACCAAAGGAGTAAAATTGAGCAACAAATGTGATTGCTTCGTTCCTCGCAATGACAAAATTATGCTAAACCTACCTCCCAAAAAAAAAATAATACTCTTTGACGGCGTTTGTAATTTATGCGATGCAGTTGTGCAATTTGTGATTGAACACGATAAAAACGATGTGTTTCGGTTTGTGGCTTTACAGTCGGAACTGGGTCAAGAGATTCTAAAACATATTGGGATTAACCCAATCAATATTGACAGTGTTATTCTATATGAACCCGGCATTGCTTATTACTATAAATCATCGGCAGCGATAGAAATTGCCAAAAGTTTGGGTGGATTTTGGCATCTGGGAACTGTATTCAGAATTATTCCAGCCAGAACTAGAAACCAACTCTATGATTATATTGCAAAAAACCGATACAAATGGTACGGAAAAAAAGAAACTTGCTGGATTCCAACACAGGAATTAAAATCAAAATTTTTGTAACAAAAACCCGACAGCTTATTAAAACCTGTCGAGTTTGTAATTTAAAACGGTTTAATTTTTACTTCGTTTTTCTTGTCCCGTAGGGACTAAATGTTGGTAGAAAAAAAATACCCAAAGTTATTGTTGTCCCGTAGGGACTATATATTGAAAAACAATTTTTATAGGTTTTACGTAAAATATATAGTCCCTACGGGACAAATAAACATTGCCGATATCAAATTTCTACCAATATTAAATCCCTACGGGATAAAAAAACAGAAGAAATAAATTTTTGCTAATTTCAGAAGATTTGACACGTTAACTGTGAAGTATTTAATCAAAAATTTAAGACTTTAAAATTCCTAACCTCTGATCAATTTTCTGTATTTCAATCGTTTTGGAGTTAAATCTCCACCTAAACGTTTCTTTTTATTTTCTTCATATTCAGAAAATCCGCCTTCAAAATAATACACTTCAGAATCACCTTCGAAAGCCAAAATGTGTGTACAAATTCTGTCCAAAAACCATCTATCGTGTGAAATCACAACAGCGCAACCTGCAAAATTTTCTAATCCTTCTTCCAATGCTCGAAGTGTGTTGATGTCCAAATCATTTGTAGGCTCATCTAATAAAAGTACGTTTCCTTCTTCTTTTAAAGTCATTGCAAGATGCAAACGGTTTCGTTCACCACCAGAAAGCATAGAAACTTTTTTGTTTTGTTCACCTCCTCCAAAGTTAAATCTACTTAAATAAGCTCGAGAATTCACTTGTCGTCCACCCATCATAATTAATTCCTGACCATCAGCAAAATTTTCCCAAATAGATTTATTAGGATCAATATTCGAATGCGCTTGATCTACATAAGCGATTTTCACAGTATCACCAACTGAAAATTCTCCACTATCCGTTTTTTGCTCTCCCATAATCATTTTGAAAATAGTCGATTTACCAGCCCCATTTGGACCAATAATCCCAACAATTCCTGCCTGTGGCAAAGTAAAATTTAAATTATCATATAGTAATTTTTCTCCAAAAGCTTTGGCAACATTTTTAGCTTCAATTACATTGGTCCCTAATCTTGGACCATTTGGAATATAGATTTCCAAGTTTTCATCCAATTGTTTTTGGTCTTCATTTAAGAGTTTATCGTAGTTCTGCAAACGCGCTTTTTGTTTGGTTTGTCGCCCTTTGGCTCCTTGACGAACCCAGTCTAACTCGCGTTCTAAAGTTTTTCTACGTTTAGAAGCAACCTTTTCTTCCTGAGCCATTCGGCTTGATTTTTGGTCTAACCAAGATGAATAATTCCCTTTCCACGGAATCCCTTCTCCTCTATCCAACTCTAAAATCCAACCAGCAACATTATCTAAGAAATACCTGTCATGCGTTACCGCAATTACAGTTCCGGCATATTGTGCCAAATGTTGTTCTAACCAAAGCACACTTTCTGCATCCAAGTGATTCGTAGGCTCATCTAATAATAAAACATCAGGTTGTTGCAACAATAATCGGCATAAAGCTACACGACGTCGCTCTCCTCCGGATAAATTTTTGATTGGCGTGTCGCCTTCTGGTGTTCGCAATGCATCCATTGCAATTTCGAGTTTGGTATCAATTTCCCAAGCTCCCAGAGCATCGATTTTATCTTGCAGCGCCGCTTGTCGATCCATTAACTTGTCCATTTTATCGGCATCTTCGTAATTTTCTGGAAGACCAAATAAATCGTTTATATTGTTATATTCTTCAAGTACTGCCATTGTCTCGGCTACGCCTTCACGAACAATTTCAATAACTGTTTTTGTATCATCCAATTGCGGATCTTGTTCTAAATATCCCACCGTATAACCCGGTTGAAAAACCACATCTCCTTGATAATTTTTATCAACTCCCGAAATAATCCTTAAAAGTGAAGATTTTCCAGAACCGTTAAGTCCCAAAATACCAATTTTCGCTCCGTAAAAGAAACTCAAATAAATATTTTTAAGAACCGGTTTGTCTGCTCCTGGATAGGTTTTACTCAATTTTTGCATTGAGAAAATTACTTTTTTATCGTCGGCCATATTTTTGTTTATTGTTTGTTGTTTTTAGTTTATGGTTGTTGGATTACTTAAATTTAAGTCCTTTGATTTCACAATTTCTTAAATAATTTATCATCGCTCCTATTTTATTTTTTTCTATTTCGGTCATTTCATTTAATTTCAAATGTTGTTCTTCTGAAATTAGTTTTTATCAAAAGCTCTGTAAGATTGAGATTTTACTTCCCCAGCTGAACCTTTGGCAATACTCAAAAATTGTATAAATTCCCTATTACCATTTCTTTCAAACTCTTCGGCAATGTTATCAATTATAGAACCTGAACTCCTGTCTATTTGGTCTTTTAGTGAGTAATTTGTTTTTAGCTGTGTTGTTTGAATCAATAATTCGACAAATTGACATAATTCTCTAGACTTTTGCCAAATTTCTAAATCTTCGAATTTATTTATTTTCGCCATAACAATAAACTATAAACAACAAACTACAAACGCCCTTTAAGCGAACTAAATACCCAAGCATTTGCTAAAAATCCTACGCCAACCACCGCAAATCCCCAGCCTGCTACATCATCGTATTTAAATGCGCCTAAACCTATAAGCAACAATCCCATTAGTATCATTAATAATGTTGCCCATCCTAAAATAGTATTCTTATTCATCCCCATAATAGTAATTTATTTTTTTTAGAAGCGTAAATATCGTGATTTTTTGCGGCTAATTAAATATTTTAAACAACATTTCTCTCAACAAATCGGATTGTGGTAGCGCATTGGCACCAACACCTTTACTTTTTACATCAATTTCACGCAAGAAAGAAACGATTTGGCTCACTTTCCGCATTGGGTAATTTTTGAGTGCTATGTCATAATCCTTCAAGAAAAAGGGATTTACACCTAAGACAGCTGCAACATTTTTTGGATTTTTGTCTTTCAGTCCGTGGTATTTCAACAATTGAACAAAGAAACTAAAAACCAAACTCGTAGTTACAACCATCGGATTATCTTTTGGGTTTTGTGCAAAATTATCAGCAATGGTGTAGGCTTTCAATTGGTTTCTGTCTCCAATAGCTTTTCTCAATTCGAAAACATTAAAATCTTTGCTAAACCCAATATTTTCCTCAATATGTTTGGGTGTAATGGTGCTACCTTTCGGCAAAATGATTTGCAGTTTCTCTAATTCGTTGTTGATTTTACTTAAATCTGTTCCCAGAAATTCAACCAACATTGCATTGGCTTTGGGTTCAATGGAATAACTTTTCCCTGATAAAACACGCTTAATCCAGTCGCCTATCTGATTTTCGTATAATTTTTTACTTTCGAAAAGCACTCCTGATTTCGCAACTAACTTTGGTAATTTTTTACGTTTATCCAAAGTTTTGTACTTATAGCAAAAAACCAAAACCGTTGATGGCATTGGGTTTTCGAAATAATTCTCGAGCTTATCAATAGTTTTTGTCAAATCTTGAGCTTCTTTCACAATAACCACTTGACGTTCTGCCATCATTGGATACCGTTTAGCTGTCGAAACAATATCTTCGATAGAAACATCGCGACCATACAAAATGGTTTGATTGAACGCTTTTTCGTCTTCAGACAACACATTTTTCTCAATATAGTCGGATAATTTATCGATATAATATGGCTCTTCCCCCATCAAAAAATAGATAGGCTTAATGTTTCCCGCTTTGATGTCATTGACTATTTTTACAACTTCGTCCATTTTGCCTATTCTCTTTTATCTATTCTCTAAAAGTCTTACTTTTGCTTTATGCAACAACTCAATTTTCCGTCCTATTCTTTCCGTTTCAAAAATAGCGAAAATAAAGTGTCTATTTTTGATGAAATCAGGAAAAAATTTATCATTCTCACGCCCGAGGAATGGGTTCGCCAACACGTAATTCGATTTTTATTAGAAGAAAAAAAATATCCAAAATCATTGATAAATGTCGAAAAATTACTCAACGTCAATGGGTTACGAAAAAGATACGATGTTGTTGTTTTCAATCCTGATGGTTCGATCTTTGTTTTGGTGGAATGTAAAGCACCTGAAATTAAAACTGCCCAAGCTACTTTTGACCAAATTGCCCGATACAATATGACTTTGAACGCCCAATATTTAATGGTTACCAATGGTCATAACCATTACTTTTGCCAAATGGATTTTGAGAATGAAAAATATGAGTTTCTTCAAGAACTTCCAGTTTACGAATTGAAAAATATAAAGATATAAATGAAAATAGCGGCCGTAATCCTCAACTGGAATGGAACAAAATTATTAGAACAATTTATGCCTTCCATTGTAAAATATTCTCCAGAAGCAGACATTTATGTTGCTGATAATGCATCGACTGATGATTCTGTCGCGTTTGTGAAAGCAAACTTTCCAACAATAAAAATTATTAAAAACGAAAGTAATTTTGGCTTTGCCCAAGGTTATAATGAAGCGTTGAAAAGTGTTGATGCTGATATTTATGCCTTAGTGAATTCGGATATTGAAGTGACTGAGAATTGGTTGAATCCTATAATTGAAACTTTTGAAAACGAACCTAAAACAGCTATTATCCAACCTAAAATTTTAGATTTTAAACGTAAAGATTATTTTGAATATGCAGGCGCGGCTGGCGGATTTATGGATAAATACGGTTATATGTTTTGCCGCGGACGCATTTTTGAAACTTTGGAAAAGGACAACAGACAATACGACGACGATTGCGAAATTTTTTGGGCTTCGGGAGCTTGTTTTTTTATACGAAGTACGGTTTACAAGGAACTAAAAGGTTTCGATGCTGATTTTTTTGCACATCAGGAAGAAATTGATTTGTGTTGGCGTGCGTTCAATAAAGGCCATAGTATTACATACAATTCAAAATCTAAAGTTTACCATGTGGGCGGAGCGACGTTACAGCAGGGAAATCCAAAGAAAACTTTTTTAAATTTTAGGAATTCTCTTTTGATGATGGTGAAAAACCTACCCAAAAACCAATTGATTCCTATACTTTTAATTCGCTTAATTTTAGACGGAATTGCTGGAATTAAATTTTTTATGCAAGGAAATTTCGAACACGTTTTAGCTATTTTAAAAGCTCATTTTGCATTTTATTGGCTTTTTCGTAAAAATTACAATAAAAGAGAAGATTTTCAATCTAAAAAATACTACTTCACAAAAAGTATCGTTTATCTCTATTTTATCAGTAAAGTAAAAGTATTTAGCAATATTTTAGATACAAAATAAATAAAAAACTGTAAGTTTGCATAACAATTTAAATTAACTAAAATTTTAAAATTTATGAAAAAAATAGCAATTGCCTTATCCTTATTTGTGCTATTAACTTCTTGTGTATCTAAGAAACAATATGCAGCTTTAGAAGCTAAAAACAAAGAAACTCAAGATTTATTGAACACTTGTACTGTTAAACTAAATTCTTGTTTAGAAGAAAAAGCAGCATTGAATGCTACTGCTAATGTTCTAAAAGATCAAAACCAAAATTTAATTAGCACTTCAAAAGATATGACAGTATTAACTGCAAAAGGTGCTGAAAATATTGAAAAAGCTTTGGAGTCTATTAAAGAAAAAGATTTAAAAATCAGCAGAATGCAAGATGCCTTAACTAAAAAAGATAGTGTTACACTTGCAGTAGTTACAAGTCTGAAAGCTTCAGTTGGGATTTCTGATCCAGATATCGAAATCAATGTAGAAAAAGGAGTAGTTTTTATTCAAATCGCTGACAAATTACTTTTCAAAAGCGGCAGTTATGATGTAACTGACAAAGCAAAATCAGTATTGGCTAAAGTGGCTAAAGTAGTAAATGACAAACCAGATTTCGAATGTATGGTTGAAGGTAATACAGATAACGTTCCTTATAACGGAAGTGGTGTTTTACTAGACAACTGGGATTTAAGTGTGAAACGTTCTACTTCTATCATTCGTGTTTTAGCTGGTGATTTAGGCGTTAACCCAGCGCAATTGATTGCTGCAGGAAGAAGTTCTTACACTCCACTAGTGGCAAATGACACCGCAGAGAACAGAGCAAAAAACAGAAGAACTCGTATTGTTGTGTTGCCAAAAATTGACCAATTCTATGAAATGGTAGAAAAAGAAATGAAAAAACAAGCAAAGTAAAGAGTATTCAGTGGGCAGTATATAGTGTTCAGTGTGTTACAATACTAAAAAACGTCTTGAGAAATCAAGACGTTTTTTTGTGATTATTACTGAATACTATTTTTCCGACCACTGAACACTAGCTGCCTGAACACTGAACACTTTCTTAAAGAATATCCAAACTCCCCTTGCCTTCTCTAAAGACAACTGGTTCATCGCCTGATAAGTCTATAATTGTTGAACCTATATTATCCCCGTAACCGCCGTCAATAACCATATCTACAAGATTTTGCCATTTCTCGAAAATAAGTTCAGGATCCGTGGTGTATTCTATCACTTCATCGTCATCGAGTATGGACGTAGAAACTATTGGATTGCCTAATTGACGGACAATTTCTAAGGCAATCGAATTATTTGGAATTCGAATTCCGACCGTGGTTTTCTTTTTGAATTCCTTTGGTAAATTATTATTGCCTGGTAAAATAAAAGTGTAAGGACCTGGCAAAGCTCTTTTTAAAATCTTAAAAGTGGCTGTATCAATTTGTTTGACATAATCCGAAAGATTGCTCAAATCATAGCAAATAAAAGAGAAGTTAGCTTTATCTAATTTTATTCCTTTTATTTTAGCAATCCGTTCCAAGGCTTTGGTATTGGTAATATCACAACCTAAACCGTAAACGGTATCCGTTGGATAAATTACTAAACCACCGTCGTTTAAAACTTTAACTACTTTGGCAATTGCCGCTTCGCTGGGTTTGTCTTCGTATATTTTAATGAATTGTGCCATTAAGGTTTATAGTTTGTTGTTTGTTACGTCTCTTCGAGTGATTTTTAATAGTAATGCGACAGCTTTACTATTAAAAATTGTATAGAGAAGTTTTGTCTTTATAAGGTTCTCGATACTATTTTTAAAGCATTAATTTGCTTTTATTCATCAACATTGGTCTGGCTTTAAAAATCACTCGAACAGACGAATCTTTACCTATATTTTTTAAACCCACACGTCTCTTCGAGTGATTTTTAATAGTAATGCGACAGCTT
>CAMDGJ010000018.1 GCA_945897545.1 Flavobacterium psychrophilum | reverse complement strand
CACCAACAATTGCTAGTGATGAAATTTGTCCGTTGACAAATGAAATTGTTAAAAGACAAATCAGAAATAATAAATTTTTTTTAATCATAATTTTGGTTTTTTTAATTGTTCGTTTCATGCATATTTGAGCGGTAATTGTTCGTAGCGCTTGACGATATTTAAGCCTCATTGGCAAATGAAATTGTCTTAAGACAAATCACGAATCATAGAAATTTTTAGTTCATAATTTTGGTTTTTAGATTAGTAATAGTGTAAATTTTGTTGTTTTTTAGTATAAAAAAATTGAATAAACCATCCGTTTTTTAAGATGGGATTGTTTTAAATTTTAGTAATTAATTTTTTAATACTAAATATTGGTATGGCAATAAAGTTATCTGGGTGCTTAATGGATTTGCAGAATTGTTAAAAACATCTTTCCATGCTATTTGAGATAGTGAAGCAGGAGTAAGATATGTTGAGGTTGTATTAGATAAATTTGAAATTACTAACACTTTTTCGGAATTAATTTGCATAGTAAATACGCATACCTTATTGCTGCTATATCCAGTGTAGCTGCCTTTTTTAATAGCATTGCTACTATTTCTAAAAGCAATTATTTTCTTGTAATCAACTAGCATACTAGCATTACCAGTATTCCAGTTAATAGGAGTATGGGTGAAAAAAGGAATTCTGTTTAGATATCCTATTTCTTGCGCGTTATAAATCATGGGAACCGATTTCATATAAGCGGCTACGACAAATGCAGCAACGGACCCACTATTTCCGTCAAATAGCTCTTGAGGTGTTCCTTCTAAATAGTTAACATCATGATTTGAAGTGTATCTAACGATTCGTTTCGAATTGTCATTAATATTGGCATATTCTGTAACATTTGCATTTTGTAAACTCGTTGCTGGTTGATTTTGACTATACACATTTTTTAAGGCTGTAAAATAGTTAAAACCAAATGTATAATCGAAACCAGCAGTGAAATGATCTTGTCGTACACCTTCTGCAAGCATCAAAAGTTTTTTTCCTTGTATTGTTCTTAATTGAGTTATCGCTTGTGACCAAAAAGTATACGGAACACCGTCTGCGTGATCACATCTGAAGCCATCTATATTTGCATTGTAAACCCAATACTTCATTGCCTCAATCATTGAACTTCGCATTTGAATATTGTTATAATTTAACTCTGCAACATCATTCCATCCTGGCGGTGAAAGAATATTTCCATTCGCATCTTTTACATACCAATCCGAATGTTCTGTGATCCATGGATTATCCCAAGAAGTATGATTGGCAACCCAATCCAACATCACAGCCATATCCAATTTGTGGGCTTCATTTACTAAATCACGAAGGTCTTGTAAGGTTCCAAATTCTGTATTTACCGCCAAATAATCTTTAATAGAATAAGGAGATCCTAATCCTCCGGCAGAATTTAAAACTCCAACAGGATGTATTGGCATTAAATAAATAACATTTGCTCCAAGTTCCTTAATACTACTCAATCGTGCTTTTACTCCATTTAAGTTGCCTGCGCTACTAAAAGCACGAATGTTTACTTGGTAAATAACTGCATCTTCTGCATGTGCAGGACCAGCTGGCGGCGGTGAGTGAACCAATGATATAAGTGGAAAGTAGAATGTATAACCTCCGGTAATTATATTGAAGTTTACATTATATCTTCCAGCGATTGTTATTATATTTTGTCCATTTTGGATTGCTGTGCCTTGTGGGAAATTGCTAGTATTTGAATTAGACCCCCAAATATTTAAATCAGAGTGATTTTTTCGAAATTTAACACTGCCGGGAACAAGTGAAATTCCAGTATAGGAGTAATTAATTCCATCTGTTGATGATAAATTAATGTCAGTTCCCGATGCAAGACCGGAAACACCCGTGCCGGCCAAACTTATTACGGCAAAAAAATTATAAACTCTTGTTGTGCTGTTAAAATTAATATTATAAAATCCAGCTGATGTATGAATGCCGTCATTACTGTTCAATACAGCTGTCCCCGATGGAAAAGCTGTTCCGCCCCAATTATATGGCGAAGTCCAAGAGTTATTCCCTCTAAATTTCACGTAACCATCTGTAATGGCTACATTTAATATAGTCCAATTCACTCCATCTGTTGAAGTCATTTGATTTGTATCTACTCCTGCACTAGGCCATCCACCTGCTCCATCTCCAACTATTGCAACAGAGCTTTGTGCATTAGTAGAAGAAATGGCTAAAAGGCTAAAAATAAGAAAAAATAATTTTTGCTTCATGTTGTTTAGTTTTATAATGATTAACTATAATGTTGGTGATTTTTTTTTTAATAAATCCTAATTAGAAAAAAAGCCGTTTTTGATAGGTCTAGTCACAAACTCTTTATATTATATTTTGTTTAAATTCTTCATTTCTACATCGGTTCCTTCTTTAATACTAATGGCAAAACCACCACCGGTTGCCAAATATTGTTTCAAAGTATTTTTAGAAGTCACAATCACTTTTCGGATGGTATAGCTTTGTGGCTTTTCATTCCAACTAGCATCTTTACCATCGGAATAAATGGTGGCAATGTATTTTTTTCCTTTTGGGAGGTAGTCGAAAGTCACTGTTGCCGTTCTTGCATTTTCATCGGTGATTCCACCCACAAACCATTCGTTTTTGGCTTTTGCTTTACGTGCAATGGTAATATAATCTCCGGGTTCAGCTTCTAGAATATAACTGTTATCCCAATCCACAGCAACGTCTTTTATGAACTGAAAAGCATCCGGAAAACGATTGTAATTGTCTGGAATGTCTGCGGCCATTTGTAATGGACTGTACATGGTCACATAATAGGCCAATTGTTTGACCAAAGTAGTATTGACACGTTGATGTCCACCAGTACCGTAATAAGAAAGATCGGTTTGAAAAATACCTGGTGTAAAATCCATTGGTCCTCCCATTAAACGTGTAAACGGCAAGATGGTAGTGTGCTCTGGAGATAGTCCTCCCATAGCTTCAAACTCGGTTCCTCTCGCTGATTCTTGTGCAATCCAGTTGGGATAGGTACGGTTCAATCCCGTTGGGCGCACTGCTTCGTGGCTGTCAATCATAATTTTGTAATCTGCAGCGCGTTGGGCCACGTTTATGTAATGATTCACCATCCATTGCCCATCATGATGCTCACCACGGGGAATTATTTTGCCTACATAGCCTGTTTTTACAGCATCATATCCATTATCATTCATAAATTGAAAAGCACGATCTAGTCGACGTTCATAATTTGTTGCCGATCCTGATGTTTCATGGTGCATAATAATTTTTACCCCTTTGGAAGCAGCGTAGGTATGAACGGCTTTTACATCAAAATCGGGGTAAGCAGTGGTGTAATCAAAAACTTCTTCTTTCCAATTGTTAATCCAATCTTCCCAACCTACATTCCAACCTTCGATAAGAATGGCGTCAAAACCGCTTTTTGCGGCAAAATCTATATATTCCTTTGCATGCTCTGTTGTCGCGCCGTGTTTTCCATTTGGTGTAAGCTTAGAAAAATCTTGCTCAAGTTTTACATTATTTTCTTTGCCATAAGCCCAAGTACTTTTGCCGGCAACGAAATATTCCCACCAAATTCCAATGTATTTTACTGGTTTTATCCAAGAAACATCTTTGTATTTTGTGGGTTCGTTGAGGTTTAGGATTAATTTTGAAGCCAATATATCAGTAGCTTTATCACTTACCACAATTGTTCGCCAGGGCGTTTGGGTATCTGTTTGCATATATCCTTTATTGCCGATTGCATCAGGTGTAAGATGGCTGCTCATTTTATAAGTGGAAGTATCAACATTCAAAGACATAGCAGGATAATTAATTAGAGCTGCTTCATGAATATTGATATACAAACCGTCAGAAGATTTCATCATCGATGGCGTTTGTACGGCCATATCTTTAATTGGAAATTGCGAATTAATTTCAACAGTGGCCTTCTTCATTAATGAAGGAATCTCAGAAATTTTTGAAGTAGTATAAGGATATTCATTCGTGTCATAATCTCCTGGTATCCAGAAAATTTTATGGTCTCCAGCCAATTGAAACCCGGTATGCTCCTCCATGATTATAAAATAATTTAAGTCGCTTTGTTTTGGAAATTCATATCGAAAACCCAAGCCATCGTTGAACAAGCGAAACCGAATTCGGATGAATCGATTGTTGTTTTTGGCTTGCGCCAACGTGACCACAAGTTCATTGTAATTATTACGAATTGTTTTTTCTTCACCCAGAACAGGACTCCATGAATCATCAACGGAAGCTTGGGAGGTGTTCGTAATAGCAAAACCATCCATAAATGAGGGTGCGTCTTTTATTTCTATCCCCAAAGTGCTTGGTTTGATTACCGATTTGCCTTTGTAACTCAACTGATAGGAGGGAACTCCATTGGTAGTAAGTTCAAATTGCAAGGAAAGATTCTTGTTAGGGGAAGTAATAACTTGGGCTTGCATAAAAAAGTTGCTGGTGCAAACCAAAAGCAGTCCAAGTAATTTTCCGTCTAGGCGGAATCCAACCAATAAATTTAGTTTAAAATTCATATTTTAAGTTTTGTGATTACTAAATTGTCAAAAAAACACAAAGGCAGTTGGGTCGAAGCAGGCAAAACTAAACACCATCCAAACTCTTTTAAACAAAAAGTTGAGTGTATTTAATCTTTGTGCCTTCTTGTTTTAAGGACAATAAATAAAATTTGTGAGTAAGACACTTATTCGTGTCCTAAAATTTTCTGCTGTTAATTTTTAAGTACCAGATATTGGTAAGGTTGTAAAGTTATTTCTGTAGTTACCATTGCCGTAGCGCCGGTGAAAGCATCTTTCCAAGCTGTGGCTGTCAATGCCGCCGGAACAATGTATTTCGTTGTTAAGCTAGTTAGATTTGCTAGTACCAAAACTTTATCAGTTGTGGTTTCCATAGTGAAGGCACTTACAGCATCACTACTAAATCCTTTGTAAGTTCCTGTTTTGATGGCAGTGCTGGTGTTTCTAAAAGCAATAATCTTTTTATATTCTGCTAGTATACTGGCATCGGCAGTACTCCAATCGATAGGATTTTTAGTGAAATAATCGATTCTTTTGGCGTACCCAATTTCTTGTGCGTTGTAAATCATTGGAACCGATTTCATATAAGCTGCAACAACAAATGTTGCAATTGAGCCTTTTTTACCACCAAACAATTCCAAAGGAGTTCCATCGGAAAGATTCACATCGTGATTGGTTGTATATCTTACGATACGTTGGGAGTTAACATAATTATTTGCATATTCTAAAGCGTTTGCATCTTGTATTACAGTCGTAGGTTTGCTTTCGCTAAATACTTTTTTCAAACCACCATAATATTCAAAACCAAAAGTATAATCAAAACCAGAAGCAAAATGATTCACTCTCTTTCCTTCGGCAAGCATTAAGATGTTTTGATTTTTAATTTTTCGTAAAGCCGCAATAGCTTCTGACCAAAAATTTTGGGGAACAAAATCGGCATAATCGCATCTGAAACCGTCAATATTGGCACTATAAACCCAGTAGGACATAGCGTCAATCATGGCTTTTTTCATTTCGGTGTTATTGAAATCCAATTGGGCTACATCATTATAATTTGTCCCTGGAGGAATGATGATATTTCCGCTAGCGTCCTTTTGATACCAGTCAGGGTGAGCTGTAATCCAGGCGTTGTCCCAAGAAGTGTGATTGGCAACCCAATCCAGAACTACTGCCATATTTTTTTTGTGGGCTTCCTCGACTAAAACACGGAGGTCTTCTAAAGTTCCGAATTCGGTACTTACCGCTTTGAAGTCCTTAACAGAATACGGAGATCCTATTCCACCCGCAGATCTAACTACCCCAACAGGGTAAATAGGCATTAAATAAATGACATTTGCACCAAGTTCTTGAATGGAAGTCAATCGGTCTTGCACTCCTTTTATGGTTCCAGCTTGACTAAATGCACGAAGATTTACCTGATAAATAATAGCATCTTCTTGTTTAGGCATATTGGCAAAGGGTGTGCCGTATTGCGGATAAGCTGGGATTGGATCTGGATTATTATCGGATGAACTGCACGACGCTAAACCCGAAGTAACGAGAAGTGCAAAAACAATGTTTATGAATATTTTCATTTTTATATTTTTTATGTGTTAACCTTCTGCTTTTTAAATGGTTGCATCCCTTCATCCTTAAAAAAGAGGGATGCTTTTTATGAACTAACTAAACCATTTTTATATTTAGAACGTTTCCTTATATTATTAGATTTTTTTGATTGTGTACGTTCCTGTTGTTGGATAAGCGCCCGTTGTTTGATTTTTTTCTCCTATAGTAAACGTGACCTCATAATTAGCTGCTTCACTAACATCGTATGCACCTGGATTATCCAAGTACATTATGCCATCCGAATTATTTTTTGGTCCATAGTTGATAGTCCAAGCATTATTAAGTCTGAATTTTAAAGCACCAGCTTTTAAAGCACCCGTAAATTTCCATACTTTTAGTTGGTGATCGTAAGTCATATTGGTTGAATTGTCCCAGCCGCCAGGAGTTGCGGTTCCAATTATTCCCCAGGAATAAGCCGCTGCAGTCCATTTTGATGTGTTCAGATTAACCGTCATTTGATAAGTTCCTGATTGTGCAATTGCAAAATCGGTTGTGCTACCATCTAAAATATTGCCATTGGCATCGGCACCGTAAAATTGATTCCAATTTCTCTCATTAGTAAATTTGAATCCCAAGCCTTTTGAAGCAGGAAAAGTTACATACCCTTGATACACTCCATTATCAATTGCTTTAAGAGCTGCTGCTGTACCAATAATCCAATCCTGATATGAACCAGGCATATAGATTTCTCCAAAAACAACTGGTTTTGCAAAAGGTGTAACTGTAATAGTTATAGGTTCAGAATAGATTTTACGATCTAAATACGACTCTACACGAACCACTATTTTACTGGCAACATCTACCGGAAGTCCTAATTTAATAGCCATTTTGTTAAGGTCTTCTCCTAAAAGCGATTTGCTTAAAACATCTTCACCCGCTTCAACTCGTATTGCTTTTCCCCAAGCGGTACTTCCTGAAACATCCGATGGAATATCAAATTCCAAAGCATAGGTTACAGGCGCTTGAATAGGAAAAACTACTTCTGGCCATGAGAACGCTACTACTGGTTGTGAAGCGGTGGTAGTTTTAAGAACGATTGTGTTGGCTGATGCCACAAGACCACTGCTAAAACTTACCTCTTTCAAACTGGTAAGTTCCGTGTCATTTGTACAGGATGCACTTAGAAAAAGTAAAGTGCCTATTGCGAATAACTTGTATATATATATTTTCATAATAGTTCTAGATTTAGTTGTAACCTGGATTTTGTTTTAGTCCTTTGTTTGCGTCTAAAGCTGCCGTTGGTAATGGGAATAACTTTCTGAAAGCAGCTGAAACTCCTCTAAATTCATTTGCCAACAAGAATTTATTAAAGCGAATCATATCTTGTCTTCGATGACCTTCCCAATTCAATTCAAATCCTCTTTCGTTATATATATTGTCTAAGGTTGGATTGGCTGCTAAAATGCCCAATCCGGCACGTTGTCTTATTTGATCTACGAAAGGTTTTGCAGCTGCTGCATTGGCAAGTCTAACATTACATTCCGCTTTCATTAGTAATACATCCGCATATCTGTAAATTGGAAAATCATTGGATGCTCCACCGCCGTCTGAAGGGGTTACAGGATAAAATTTTGTATTTCGAACACCCGCTTGAGGCGCAGCTCCTGGATTGTCCAAAGAGGCAACATCAATACTATAATTGACTCCGCCTCCTTGATCTCCATAACGGAATTGTTTTTTGCGAATGTCTTTGTCGTCGTATTTCAAAAAGAAATCCTTAGGAACAATAGTACCATTCCATCCGCTATAACCTAAGAGGGATTTTGCGTCAGGTCCGTTTAAACTTCGAACGGTAAAAATATTTCGGGACACCACATTTGCAGTAGCAAACATCGCCAAAATGGTTTCGTCGTCCGGAAGGACATCTCCAAATAATTCATAATATTTGTTTCCCATTGGGCTAGAGGCATTGGCAGCAGCGGAATGTAGCGTAAATCCACCTTCGCTTACTTTCTCACAAGCTGCTAAAGATTTTGCCCATTCCGGAGTTCCTGTATAGACTTCGGCATTCAAATAGACTTTGGCTAATAAAGTGTAACCTGCCCATTTGTTGAATCGTCCGTAGTAATTTCCCCCTTTGGTAGTGGAAAGGGTTTCTACATTTTCAGTTAATTCTTTTATGATGAAATCATAAACCACTTTACGACTTGATTGTGGAATTTGGTCTACAGTGATATTGTTGTCCGTATAAAAAGGAACATCTCCAAAATCATCTATCAATAAATAGTAGAAAAAAGCCCTCAATACTTTAGCTTCTGCAATTTTTGATGGTTCCGCATTTGAAGCTTCTAATTGATTCACAGCTAAATTGGCATTAAAAATAGATTTGTATAACCATCTCCAAGTGTTATTTATGAAAGAATCTGTAGGCAACCATTCGTGTTTATACAAACGGGCAAAGTCCAATTCCCAATCCCCAGTAGTTCTGTGAGGAATAACTTGCTCATCAGAACTAAAGCAGTTTAGGTCATACCAACCTCTATCAGCTCCGGCATATCCAACACCATCCCAGTTCCCGCCAACTTGTGCATAAACGCTGGCAAGAGCAACATCGGCACCTTGTGCTGTTCCGTAAAAGTCGTTTGCGGGATATTTATCATAGACGTGTTCATCTATATTGGTACATCCTACCAGTAACAAGAAACTTAAGATTCCTGCTAATACTATATTTTTGATTTTCATTTTCTTTTACTATTTAAATTTTACATTCAAACCTAATGCGAAACTTCGAGTGCGAGGATAAATACCATTATCTCCACCAAAGCCATTGCCACCACTAAAATTCAACTCTGGATCAATTCCAGAATAATTAGTTATAACAAATAAATTGTTTCCGGTAAGGGAAAGTCGAAGCGTCTCAATGTATTTAACGGTTTTAAAATGAAAGTTATAGCCTGCAGTTACATTTTCCAATCTTAAAAAAGAACCGTCTTCAAGCCATAAGTCAGAACCGTATTTAGAATTATATAATCCTAACGGAATGGCACTATCTAAAACATTGGCTTTACCAATGTTCTCTAAATAACTTAAGTTTGATCGTAAACCATTGTAAATTTTGTTTCCACCAGACCCTCGGAATAACATAGAAACATCTAAATTTTTATGTGAAAAAGTGGGATTGAAAGCATAGGTATACGTTGGCAAAGCAGAACCATTTATCAAACGATCCGGACTTGTATTCCCTTGGTCGATGATACCATTTCCGTCTACATCAAGTACGGTTTCAGAATTAGCATTGTCTTTTCCAGTATGGTGCAGAATATTGAAAGTTCCAATAGGTTGTCCTTCTATCAAATAAGAACTTGGCCCCCAAGGCACATAATTGGTATTCAAAGGAACTCCGTTGATACTTCCGCTCAAGTTTAACACTTCATTTTTAAGGAATGAAACATTTCCGGCAAGTGTCAAAGTGGTATTTTCGTTTTTAATTAAATCGTAACCCAATGAAATTTCGAGTCCTTTGTTTACAATACTTCCCACATTTGCTTTGATAGTATTGTAAGGGTAAGGAGGCTGAGGAACGGTGTAATCAAACAAAAGATTATCGGTAGTTGCTGTATAAACATCAATGGTTCCTCTTAATCTACTGTCTAAAAGAGCAAAATCAACTCCAATATTGGTTTGTTTTTTGGTTTCCCAACGTAAATCGGCATTGGCGTTTTGTGTCACATTGAAATTTGTAATTTGTGAACCTCCAAAATAAGTTACTCCAGAACCACCTACTAATGAAATGGAATTTTGCGGATACAATCCTTGTTGGTTCCCCGTAACACCATATCCAACTCTTAGTTTTAAGTCGTTGAAAGTGTTTTGGTTAGCCATAAAAGATTCTTTGTTGATTTGCCAAGCCACAGAAGCCGATGGAAAATCTCCCCATTTATTATTGGCTCCAAAAACCGAAGCGCCATCTCGTCTATAACTGGCCGTAAATAAATACCTGCTCAAATAGGAGTAATTGACACGTCCTAAGTAGGAAACCAAGGTTCTGTCGTTTTTATAAGATTGTATATCTCCAGGTTGTACTTTTGACAAATCGCCCAATTGTAGTGCATTGTAAGTGGCAATGTCATTGATAAACCCTCTGGCTTGCGCATAATTTCCTTGATACATTTGGTTTTGCCATTCGTATAATCCCAAGGCATTAATGCTGTGGTCGCCAAATACTTTTTTATACGAAAGACTGATATTCATTAATTTTTCGTTTTGCCTGTTATTGCTGATGTTTGCTTGTCCTTTTTGGTCAATTGCAGCAGCAAGAGTTGATTCAGCAGGGAGATAATATCCATTGAAGCTGTTTGTCTTTCTCCAACTTCCAAACCAGCCTGCCGTTAATCCTTCATATAAATCCAAATCGGCTTTAAGGCTTCCAAACAAATTGTCATTTTGCCCTTCGTTTGTGACCGTTTGTGCGGCTGCATAAGGATTTAAATATTGAAAAACATTTGGGTCTGTATAGTAAGTAGTGCCATTAGTCTCATAAACAGGATCGGTCGGACGCATTACATAAGCATTTGTAATTAAATTCGATGTAAATGCTGCTCTTCCGATACTTCCAATACTATTAGTTGATTCCGTGATTCCGGTATTAAGATTGAAAATCAGTTTTAGCTTGTTATCAATAGCCGATTGAGTTGCTTGAATTCTACCAATGTATTTATTATTTTTCGAATTAATAACAACTCCATCTTGTAAAATAGCACTGATGGAAGCTCTATAGCTAAAAGTATCAGTTCCTCCACCAAAAGACAAAGTGTGGGTTTGTGTTGCACCACTTTTAGTTAAAATCCCATACCAATCGGTATTCGATCCGTGGTTAGCAGAAGCAGGAACGCCTACTAATTGTGCTTGTTCCCACCATTGATTTGCATCTAAAATATCTAATTTTTTTGGAATATAATCCATTGCTGTTGAAGTGGAATATTCAATTGAAGTTTTACCTGCTTTATTCTTCTTGGTACTTACAATGATAACACCGGCAGCACCTCGGGAACCATAAATAGCTGTTGCAGATGCATCTTTTAATATGTCCATTGATGCGATTTCACTTGGCGGAATTTGGTTTAATAAATCCATATTTCCCTGAACACCGTCAACCACTATTAAAGGATCACTTCCTCCAATCAGAGATGAAATCCCTCTAATCCTAACGTTAGGTGTTGCTCCTGGTTCGCTACCTGTTTGAGTGATATTTACACCAGCCATTTTACCAGAAATTAATTGTAACGGATTCACAATAGCTCCCTGATTCATATCTTTTGATGCTATTGAAGATACCGCTCCTGTTACATCTTTTCTGGAAGTAGTACCGTAACCAATAACGACTACTTCTTTTAAATCTGCTGTTACTGGAAATAGTTTAATTGTCGTGTTTTGCAAGTTAGCCAAGAATCTCTTTTCTTTATATCCTACGTAACTTACGATGATTTCAGAATCGCTATTTTCGACGGTAATTTCAAAATTTCCGTCAACATCTGCAGAAACGGCTTTATTGGTAGCTACTTCAACAACTGATGCACCTGGCAATGGCATCCCGTTTTCGTCAACTACTTTTCCTTTTACAGTTTGCTTAATAATAATTATACTTTCCACTTTATCAATGGCAAGTTTTTTCAAAATTACTTGAGTCTCTCTGACTTTAAAATCTGTTGCAGTGCCTTTGAATAACTTATTCAAAACAACATCAATAGTTTCATTTTTAGCCTTAATAGAAAGGATACGATTCAAGTCGATATCATTCAACTTGTAAATAAATCGAAAATCTGTTTTTTGTTCAATCGTCTCTAAAACCGTTTCCACGGTAGTATTATTCAATTCCAAGTTTACTTTTGTTTGGGCATAACTATTGGCTCGAATATTAAACATGACGACCAAAATAAGCAAGGTGGTTAGTTTCAATTTTACGTTGTTTAGGAACAATGGAAAATAAATTCCACTATTCTTTGGGTTTTTTTTCATAATATTGTAATTGATTGTATTTAATTTGTTAGGTTCAATCGTTTTTTAAATCGGAAATTGTTCGCAGCTTTTTCCGATTTTTTATTTCTGCTTTTTCAACTCTTTATTTTTCATTGGTCTTTCATTGGTTATTTGATTAGTATTTCATTGTTTTTTAGGGTGTAATTGATTCCGTGAATTTCATTAAAGTAACTCAATACTTTGGCTATTGGTTCATCCCCAAAACTGGCATTGAATTTCTCATTAGACAATTTTGAATTTTGATTTACAATAGTAACGTTATAATGTCTTTCTAGTTTTTTAGAAATATCTTTAAAAGTCATATCTCTAAAGGTTAAACCGCCCTTAATCCAAGCGGTATATACATCAGTAACCACCGCTTTGGTTTTAATTTGATGGTCTACCTTAGAAAAACTTCCTTTGAATCCCGGTTTAAGAATGGTGTTTTTTTCGGTATTAAATTTTTCATTTGCAGTATAAAGTCCAACTGAACCTTCGACTAAAACGACATCGGTCAATTTGTCTTCAGGATAGTTTGAAACGTTGAAGTGAGTTCCCAGAACACGAACATTTAGATTATCTGCATTGACTACAAAAGGATGAGTTTTGTCTTTGGTTACATCAAAAAAGGCTTCTCCATCCAGAAAGACCTGTCTGTTTTCGCTGATTATAAATTTTACAGGATATTTAAAAGTAGTTCCTGAATTTAAATGTACGATCGTACCATCGGACAATTGCAGCTCAAAACGTTTTCCGTAAGGGATTTTTATCGTATTGTAAACGAGTTTTTCTATGGTAGTTTCAGTATCATAAACAATCTTATTTCCGTTTTGATTTCCTACCACGTTTCCATTGGCATCGGCAATTTCGGATTTCTTATCAGCAGAAATTACTTGAATGTCTCCATTTTCTAATTGTAAAGTAATTTCATTGCTAGTGTTAATGATGGCATCCTTCTTTTGATTGAAAAAACCGTGTTGATACGATATCCCAATTGAAACTAAAACCAAAATTGAGGCTGCAATGGCCATATATTTACGGTATGGATTAATTGTCGTTATGATTGCCGCGTGTTCAATTTCTTTGGCACTAATCAAAACATTTGAAAATATCTTTTCCGCTGTGACCTCATCCATTTCAGGAATTTCGTCAAATAATAATTTGATATCTTCAACACAAGGAAAATCAGAGCTGAGTTTGTTTTTTCTGTAATATTCTACAACTTTATCTGTTTCCTCTACCGTGCATTGGTTCAAAATAAATTTGTGAAGTAATTTTTGAATTTCTGAATTTTCATTCATAGCAAATTGCTTTTTTGTTTCTGTTATATATTATACAGTTGAATTGCATTTGACTACTACTCAAACGTTGTAATTTTATTAAAAAATATTTATTTAATTTTTAAACAGCTTACTTTTAACGAATTATGTTTTAAATAAAAACAAAAAAAATCACGCGAAAACAGTGATTTAGAAAATATGCAGCTAATTTAATTTATATAAACTCATCATTGACTCGAAAAAATAGGCGTAAAGATTCAAGGGCTTTGCTCATTTGGCTTTTGACCGTATTTACTGAAATACCCAATTTCTGACTAATTTCTTCATAGGTTTTCCCCTGTTTTCGTGACATTTTAAAGATGAGTTTCCTCCTTGGTGGTAGTTGTTTAATAGCTTGTTTTTTAAGCCTTTTACAATCAGCTTCTCTTATAGAATAATCTCCTTGATTATATGATTTTTGACTTTCGTAGAAAATTTCTTCTTTTAAAACTAGGTCATTGGTAGCTTTATTCAAGAAATTAAAGGCCTGATTTCGCGCAATAGTAAACAAGTAAGATTTAAAAGATTGCTCTAAATTCAGGTTTTCGCGCCGCAACCAAACCTTTAAAAAAACTTCCTGAACATTCTCTTCGGCGAGCTCTTTTGATTTCAGAATACTAAAACTGTAGCGGTAAATATCTTGAGAATAAAAGTCGTAAAGGGTACGAAATGCCTTTTCGTTGTGATTTTTAAGTTCACTTATCAATATTTGTTCGCTAAAATCTTTTTTTTCAGACATTATTTTTAATATATTCTAATTTTATTGGTATCTTAATAAGATTCTTTTAATTTCAGCTTGTTCATTATTTTATAGAAAGGCAAATATATAAAAATATTATTCGCATTGATTTTTATAATTTCAAATAAAAGAACCTCTAAATTCATTTTGTAAAGTTTTCGCTTGTTTAATTGAAGTACAAATAATTTAGTTTAACAGACAGATAACGTTGACAATAGTAGTTAAAGTTACATTTTTAAAATGAAGCAATTTACATTTTCCTCACATCACATCAATCAACTCCACGCACTATGCCAAGTTTTTAATTACGAAAAAACCTCACTTGATTTTCTCAAGATGAGGTTTTTTTATACTTTTTTAATTTATATTTGTAAAAACAAAAATATATTTTATGTACGAAATTATTCAAAAGTTTCATTCGGGTTGGGCGTATTTAACACTACTTATTTTAGTATTAGCGGTTTTAAACGCAGTAGTAGGATTAGTGTCTAAAAAAGAGTTTCTGACTAAAGATCGAAAGATTGCACTATTTGCCTTAATAGTTACTCATATTCAAATTCTAGTTGGTGCGATTTTGTATTTTGTTTCCCCAGTAGGATTGGCTTCTTTTGGCCAAATGTCCGACAAAGCGCTTCGATTAACATCATTAGAGCATCCGCTAATTAATATTATCGCCGTCGTATTGATCACAATTGGTTGGTCCAAACATAAAAAAATGGAAAGTAGTGCAACGAAATTTAAAACGTTTTCAATATTCTACAGTTTAGGTTTATTGCTTATTTTAAGTAGAATTCCGTGGTCTATGTGGCTATAAACGATTAAGTCCTGAAAAGGGCTTTTTTTTATCTCTATATGGTTTTTGCAAACTGAATTCCAACTAAAAGTTTAAAATGAAATCGAGGCTTATTTCATTCATTCAGCTTTCAGGCTTGAGTCACGACACAAGCAATCCTGAACTTGCGAATCAATAGCTTTACGGTAATTTTAAAATTATGAAAAAAATAGTAATCACGCTTTTACTTTGCATAGCAATTGCTGGTCTCGCCTTGAGTCAAAACCTCATTACAACTAAGCAAAAAGTGGCTGCTTCTAAAGACAGTATCGTCAAAGGCACATCTCTTCTTGTACCTCAAGAATTTGTTCCAGATAGTTTGTTTTTAGCATCAGGGAAGTATAAATTCTATAAAAAAGACGCCCACGCTTCTTATTATGCTGATAAATTTCACGGACGAAAAACGGCTAGCGGAAAAAAATACAATAAAAATCAATATACCGCTGCACATAAAAAACTGCCCTTTGGTACTATTGTAAAAGTTACAAATGAAGTCAACGGAAAATCAATAATTGTAGAAGTAAACGATAGAGGACCATTTGTTAGATCACGTGAAATTGATCTTTCTAAACGAGCCTTTATGGAAATTGCTAGTAGTAAATCTTCTGGCGTAGTTAGGGTAACTATTGAGGTTCTTCAAAAATAATATTACCAATTCTTAAAAGGATTTTTGCTTAAATAAGAGTTGTAATATCGATTGTCATTTGTTACTTCTTTGCCCAGCCAAGATGGTTTTTCGAAAGTCTCCGTTTCAGATTGAAGTTCAATTTCAGCGATAATCAAGCCTTCGTTTTCTCCATAAAACTCATCCACTTCAAAGATGTGATTGCCTATTTTTACTTCAAAACGGGTCTTGTCGATAATGTTTTTTTCACACAATTTCAATAATGTTGTAGCTTCACCAACAGGAATTTCTTTTTCCCATTCAAAACGAGAGAGCCCTGATTCATTAGAAACCCCTTTGATGGTCAGGAATCCTTTATCTCCTTTTATGCGAACTCTAACGTTGCGTTCTGGAACAGAGCTCAAATAGCCCTGTGCAATTCGGTTTTTGGCGAAAGCCGCTGCTTTAAAATCATCGGAAGTGACTAAAAATTTTCTTTCTATTTCTATCATTTTGTCATTGAGAGGCACGAAGCAATCTTTTAAAGATTTTCGTTTGATTTATTCTTAAATTTTATTTTATCCAGTCTATTTGTCATTCTGACGAAGGAGGAATCTCAACAAAATTGAGCAACTAACAGAGATTTACACGTGTTGGACAAACAAAAATAAAGAAGTCTAATCCTTTAAATTCATGGTTGTCCGATAAAATCAAAGTATAGTCCCTACGGGACAAATTTTCGATTTATAACTATCTTGCTACCAGTGTTTAACCTCTGCGAGGTATGCTCCGTTAGGAGCTAAATGTTGGTAGAGTAAAAATCAATCCAACCCAGTTCAAATGTCCCGTAGGGACTATATAGGTTAAGGTAATTATCTTTTTTAAAATTTAAATCGGACAACAATCCTTTAAATTATATTTTGTTACGGATAAGAATTTACAATTTATGTCAAATGTAAAAAATTTCTAAACGTTTCTCTGAATAATAATTTACATAAATTTGTAATATCATTGTAAGTTAGTGTGATTTTGTCATTTCGACGAAGGAGAAATCACATAACGTGAGCAACAAATGAGATTTCTCCTTCGTCGAAATGACAAATAGATGTCCGAAATAATTTCTCATAGAAAAATCATACACATCGACATGGATGCTTTTTTTGCATCTGTAGAGCAAATGGACAATCCAGAATTGCGCGGAAAACCTATTGCAGTTGGTGGCGCCGAAAATCGCGGTGTGGTGGCTGCAGCGAGTTATGAAGCCAGAAAATTTGGAGTTAGAAGTGCCATCAGTGGTGTTTTGGCCAAGAAAAATTGTCCGGATTTAATTTTTGTAAGACCCAGATTTGACCGCTACAAAGAAATTTCAAACAAAATTAGAAAGATATTCAACGACTATACTGACTTGGTCGAGCCACTTTCTCTTGATGAAGCTTATCTTGATTTTACCATAAATACAAAAGGAAATCCAAGTGCGACTTTGTTGGCGAAAGAAATAAGGTTGCGTATTTTAAATGAAGTGGGATTGACTGCTTCAGCAGGAATTTCGGTTAATAAATTTGTTGCAAAAATTGCTAGTGATTACAATAAACCTAATGGTCAAAAAACGGTAAATCCTGATGAGGTTATCCCATTTATGGAAGTATTACCCATCCGCAAATTTTACGGCGTTGGGAAAGTAACAACCGAAAAAATGTACCAATTGGGTATTTTTACGGGATTAGAGTTAAAAAGTAAATCCTTGGAATTTCTCGAGAAACACTTCGGAAAATCTGGAAATTTCTATTACAACGTTGTTCGAGGAATTCACAACAGTGAAGTGAAGCCAGATCGAATTACTAAATCAGTGGCAGCCGAACACACTTTTGACATCAATCTTTCTTCCGAGATTTTTATGGTCGAACAACTGGAAAACATCGCCAACTCCTTAGAAAAAAGATTGAAAAAGCACCAAATAGCAGGAAAAACAGTTACACTTAAAATAAAATATAGCGATTTCACCCAGCAAACCCGAAGCAAAACCCTGCCTTATTTTATTTCGGATAAAATATTGATTATGGAGACCGTAAAAGAACTTTTGTTTCAGGAACGAATGAAAGACTCCGTCAGATTACTCGGGATTGCCTTGAGTAATTTAAACACCGAAGAAAAAAAAACAGTTGTCGTACAGTTGAAATTCGCGTTTTGATGGAACATTTGAAAAAGCTTGTCATTAAATTTCAATGCTGTTTTTGATTCTAAATCTTTATTGATATTGAATCACAAACATCTTCGGCACTCATCTTTTGCTCTTTTTTACCAAAAAAAAGCACTTGCAAAAAGATAAACAAACACTATAATGGTTTGAATGTCTTTTTGCAAATGCGTTTATTTCTATGATATTAGAATGCAGTATACATTATAATTTAGCCCCAATTGAAATATAAGCGGTGCGTCCTTCTCCGGGTATAATTCCTGGGCCAGGATAACCTCCTGCTCTTCTGGTAGCATAGGCGTTGTTCGTTATATTATTGATGCCTGCACGAATATTAAAATTTTTAAGGAATTTGTATTCGGTGGACAAATCAAGGACATTATATTTATTTAACATTCCAGTAATACCAGTAGCCGAAGCCGCAGCAGTATTATTGGCGTCTGTAAAAATTTTCCCGGACATTCTATATTGTACAGTCGCAGATATGTTGTTGTTACCCCATGAAACTCCAAAATTATGAATGTATCTGGGTGCATTTTCTACTCTATTTCCGGATAAATTTGTCTTAGTAATAGTGATGTTTGGTGCAGTTCCTGATGTTGTAAAAACATTGAAATCAGTGTAACGACTGTCAATAAAACTCATAGTTGCAAATACATCTAGGTTGCCGTACGGTTTTTCAATGTTAAATAACTTTGTAATATTCAAATTTACAAAGCTTTCTATTCCTTTATTTACTGTTTCTCCAAGATTTGTTCTGTATAAAAATGTACCTTTTGCTGGATCGTTGTCAATAAATTGTCTTACGCCACCAATCCTATTGTTGTAACTCAAGTAAAATAAACCAACGTCAAAATTTAGATAGTCTTTTACGGTTCCTCTGTAGCCTAAATCTGCATTAAATCCGCTCGCATCTTTTAGGTTTGGATCAATAACGTCTGTTACAGCTGGTGGTGTAAAATCTGAAAATAATACCGGTCTAAAAGCTTGTGTTATATTTGCATAAAAATTAGTAGATCGAAGTTTATATTCAAATCCAATTCCAAATAAAGGCTGACTGCGCGAAATTTCTTTATTCACAAAAGCCACATCGTTTCCAGCGACAATTCCAAATCTTCCATTTCCTGTGTTTTTTATATATTCATAACGAACCCCTGGAGTTACACTAAACTTGTCGTTAATTTTAAATTGGTTTTCAGCAAATAACGCAATATTTTCTGTTGTGAAGTTTAAATCGCGATCATACCTTCCTTCTATACTATAATCGGCATCTGCGGCAGTTGTTCCTTTTCCGTTTTGAACACGGTTCGTATTTGCTTTGTATAGGCGAACGCCAAAGGCAAGGTGATTTTTGATTTTGCCTAGTTCATATTTAAAGATATTTCTGTTCTCAATTCCATAATTCTCATAATAATCGCGGTCAACACGTCTGTTTGCATAATTATCTGTTGCAGGATTGATGGCATCTACCACATTTGGTGCCGCAGTGAAACCTACACTGTTACGTTGACCAAGTAAGCCGAAAATTTTTGTGTTAGAGGTAAAACTATCATTTACTTTTGTATCAAAATTAACAGAAAATAGTTGCCATGGTGCGCTAAACCAATTTCTTTCTCTTAATGATTGTCTAGAGTCCTTGTTAAATTGTTCGTCTGTTAAACCGCCGGATTGTTGCATTCGGTAGTTCATATTTGTGTACTCTGCAGATAATTTTGTGTCCTCCGTAAAACGGTATTCTACAAAAGCATGTGAATTTCTAACGGTATAGTCACTGTTTTCTCTCCAACCATCGGCACTTCTAGAATGATTGTAGACATAGTAGGAAAACTTTTTGTAATTGCCACCAATAGCGTTAAAGCTACTCATCAATCCATAACTTCCAACCGTGTTTTGTGTTTCGAACGAAAACGCCTTTTTTTTCTCTCTTTTTAGAACATAGTTAATCATTCCTCCAAATTGTGGTCCAAATTGCAAAGAACTTCCACCACGAACTATTTCAATCGTTTCCACAGCTTCTAATGGAGGATTATAATAGGCTTCAGGATAACCAAAAACATCAGACGAAATGTCGTATCCATTTTGTCTTGTGTTTAATTCCCAGCTTCTGTTAGGACTAAGTCCGCGGACACCTATGTTTATTTGAAGACCTGACCCATCGTTTTCCCAGATAGTTACACCAGGTACTCTCGAGAAAATTTCTCTTGTATTATTGGTTGTAAAGTTGCCGTTAATATTGGTAAGTTTTAACACTTCATTTTTTTTTCCTGAAAACAAAACATTGCTTTTCATTTCAGGCATTCTTTCCGGGCTTTGTTGCTTAACTAGAATTTCTATAGTTTTTAATTTAGAAATAGTGTCGTTTGGATTTTCTTGGTTTTGGCCAAAAACGGAAGAAGTTACTAGTAATAGAAGTGTTAATCTAAAAAATTTCATTTTTATTATTTTAATTTGAAATGCAAAAATACAATTAATTCTTATTTAGACCGAATAAAAATAGTAAAAAATTGAAATAAAATAAAGTGGTAAAAAACAAGGCATAGATGTTTTAAAAATAGTATTTTTCAAAATAAACTGCTATTAGGTTTCCAATCGCTTAGAATTTCCCAAGTTATATCTTAACGCTGAAGAAGAAAAGCTAATGAGGTGTTTAAATATGCCGTATAACAAAAAACCATCCCGCTTTTCGGGATGGTTTTAAATAGTATTTAACGGCCTAAGATTATTCTATTTCTGAAACTCTCAGGGTGTTAACCATACCTTTATCGGCTAGAGGCATTGCTGAAAGCGTTACAAGGAAATCACCTTTTGTAACATACCCATTATTCTTTGCTATTTCATTTAAATCTGAAACAGTATCATCTGTGCTTCCTGAACTATCATAAAAGAAGGTTTTTACTCCCCATAATAAATTAAGTGACGTTAAGATTCTTCTGTTTGAAGTAAAAACTAAAATGTGTGATTGCGGTCTCCAAGCCGAAATTTGAAAAGCAGTATAACCACTATTCGTCAAGGTACAAATTGCTTTTGCTTTGATATCATTAGCTACAATCGCAGCATGACGACAAACAATTTTAGTGACAAAACGGTTTGTTTTTATCTGCGGCGTGTTTTGTGGAACTACAATAAGTGGAGAGTCTTCGACAGCTTTTAGTATTTGTGTCATTTGTTGAATTACCTGAACAGGATAATTGCCTGTGGCAGTTTCCCCCGAAAGCATCACTGCATCAGCACCATCCATAACGGAGTTGGCAACGTCGTTTACTTCCGCACGAGTGGGAGTCAAGCTGGTAATCATAGTTTCCATCATTTGGGTGGCTACAATTACAGGAATTCTTGCTGTTTTTGCTCTTCGAATTAATTCTTTTTGAACAAGGGGTACTTCATGTGCAGGAAGTTCTACACCTAAATCTCCACGAGCTACCATCAAACCATCACAATACGCTATTATCTTATCAATATTTTCTAGCGCTTCCGGCATTTCTATTTTGGCAATGATCGGAATTTTATACTCCGAATGTTTTGCAATTAATTCTTGTAGGTCTTGTAAATCTTCTGGAGTTTTTACAAATGAAAGTGCAATCCAATCTACTTTTTGACTAATAGCAAAAATAGCATCTGCAATATCTTTCTCGGTTAATGCAGGTAAAGAGATTTTTGTATTAGGAAGATTTACCCCTTTCTTAGATTTCAATTCGCCTCCTTGAAGAACTCGGGCGACAACTTCGGTTTTTTTGTCCGTTTCAACAATTTCGAAGATTAATTTACCGTCGTCAAGCAATATTTTTTCACCAGGATTAACATCATTTGGAAAATTTTTATATTTCATGAAAACTTTTTTGGCAGTCCCAAGAATGTCTTCGGCAGTTGTAAATGTAATTAAGTCACCATCATTGACAATTACACCATCTTCCATTACTCCCACTCTAAGTTTGGGTCCTTGCAAATCTCCAAGAATTGCGGTTGTGTATCCAAATTCGTCGTTAAGACCACGTATTAATTTGATTTTCTCTTTTACATCTTCATAATCTGCATGTGAAAAATTTATTCTAAACACATTTACACCTGCATCAATCATATTTTTTATGATTTCTCTTGAGCTACAGGCTGGCCCTAGTGTGGCTACAATTTTTGTTTTTTTGTTTGTTGACATTGAGATTAAAAAATTAAATTATTTTTCGATTTTATATTATTTCTTTTGACTAAATAGGCTGTCGATATGTTTTCTATTGTATTTAAGAGGAGTTGTATTTC
>CAMDGJ010000017.1 GCA_945897545.1 Flavobacterium psychrophilum | reverse complement strand
GTAAACCAAATCAAGTATCCTGAGATACTATTAACAAAAGACACAACCAAAGTTTATGTGTATTTAGAGAAAAGAAAGTCAAATACTTTTGATGGCTTCATTGGTTTCACCAATACTGATAGCAAAAAATTAGTTTTTAACGGCTATTTAGATTTAACATTAGAAAATGCACTTAAAGCGGGAGAACAATTTACCCTTAATTGGAAAAGCGATGGAAATAATCAAAAAACATTCAAGGCCAGCATTGATTTACCTTATTTGTTTAAAAGTCCCGTTGGATTAAAAGCACAAATCTATATCTTCAAACAAGATAGCATCTTTCAAAATACAAAAACAGCCATTGACTTAGGATATTTTGTCGATTACAGCACACGAATTTATTTGGGATATCAATCTACTGAATCCAGCGATATTCAAAATACAAATAATAGCTCCATTAGTGATTATAACAATTCATATCTAACCTCAAATTTAGAATACTCAAAATTTGATTATATGAATTCATTGTTTCCAAAAAAAGCGAGCCTTTCACTCACTTTTGGAACAGGAAAAAGAACAACAAATGGCCTAGAAGAAACATTAGGGACAAACAAGCAGACTTTTATCAACCTCAATGCGATGCATAACTTCTATCTCAATAAAAAAAACTGTATTAACATAAATTATCAAAATTATTTCCTGAAAAGTGACTCTTATATAATCAATGAGTTATATCGTTTTGGAGGCATCAATTCTATTCGAGGATTTACTGAAAACAGCCTTCAAGCTAGCTTTATGACCGCAATAATCACTGAATACCGTTATATTATTTCTCAAGACCTATTTATCCACTCAATAATGGATTATGGCTATTATCAAGACAAGAGCTCAAGCAACAGTGGCAATTTGCTGGGTTTAGGGATTGGATTGGGATTACAAACAAAAAACGGGCTATTAAAAATATCCTTGGCAAATGGAAGCACGAAAGAGCAACAAATAAAAGGTGCAAATTCAATTGTAACTATTAGTTTCAAAACAAATTTTTAAAAGTTGTGACAATTTAAATATTGAATTAAAATAATTAAGTACAAAAATGTGTACTTTTGTATAAAACTACATAAAGATGAAAACAATTAGCGTAAGTGAATTTAGGGGGAATATTAAAAAATATTTAGACATCGCCCAAGAGGAAAAATTAATAATTCATCGGGGGAAAGGAAGGTCATTTGCAGTTGTTCCAATTGAAGAAATAGAAGAAAGCCCTTATGACCCAGAGTTTGTGAAAAAAATATTGCAAGCACGAGAAGATTCCAAGCAAGGTTTGGGAGTAAAAATAGCAATTGAAGATTTATGGAAATAATCTATTTACCAGCTGCAGTAGATGATGTAACGTTTTGGAAGAAATCAGGAAATAAATCGATTCAAAATAAAATAAAAGAATTGATTATTGCCATACAAGAAAATCCATTTGAAGGTATTGGCAAGCCCGAACAGTTAAAACATAAACTATCTGGTTCTTGGTAAAGAAGAATAAACCAAGAACATAGATTAATTTATAATGTAAAAATAGATGTAATCGAAATGGAAAGTATGAGAGGTCATTATTATATTTAACTATTCGGACTACAACATATTTTCGTTTGGTATTATTTCTCAAGACCTATATATCCGATTATGGCTATTATCAGGACAAAAACTCAAATACCAAAGGAAACTTAACAGGAATCGGACTAGGAACAGGTTTGCGTACAAAAAATGGAGTTCTAAAATTATCCCTTGCAAACGGGCTTATCAAAGGTCAAAACTTAAAATTTCAAAACATTCTAATTTCTATAAATTACAATATTGAATTTTAAACCCCATAAAAAAACATATTTTATAACAATACGTCTTTTATATGTTAAAATGTTAAATTTTGTATGCACGCATAAAAAAATCAATAAAACGTTAGGAAAGTTAACAAATTATTAAGATTTTTGTTTTACTAATTCAAAATATTTAAAAATGAAACTAAAGTTCAATGGATTCTTAGTACTATTAGTAGTACTAGTGGCGCAAATTACTTTTGCGCAAGAGAGAGTTGTTTCAGGAGTTGTTTCTGACAATGCAGGAATGCCTTTACCAGGCGTGAGTGTATTAGTAAAAGGAACACAATCTGGCACACAAACAGATTTTGATGGAAAATTTTCTATCAAAGCAACATCAAGCCAAGTCTTGATTTTTAGCTTTATTGGGATGAAAACCCAACAAGTTACGGCTGGTTCTTCAACAATCAATGTTAAAATGGCAAGTGATGCAGTTGAACTTGAAGGGGTAGTTGTTACCGCTTTTGGTATTAAAAAACAAAAAAGAGCATTAGGCTATGCTACTTCTAATGTTAGCTCAAAAGAGCTTACTGAGGTAACAAACACTAACCTTTTCGAATCTCTATCTGGCAAAGTTGCTGGTGTTGACATTACTGCACCTGCACAAGTTGGAGCTTCATCAAAAGTTGTTATTAGAGGTTTCAATTCGTTTTCTGGAGCAAGCCCATTGTATGTAGTTGATGGCACACCAATCACAAATGGTAGTTCAAGCGGCACTGGAAATACAAGAAGTTATGATGCAGGAAATGGGATTGGAGATATAGATCCAAATAATATTGAATCTATGTCCATATTAAAAGGAGCAGCAGCATCTGCCTTATATGGCTCAAGAGCTTCAAATGGGGTAATTTTGATTACTACAAAATCTGCAAAAAACAAGTCTGCATTATCAGTAGAGTTAATGTCTTCGTCTGATTTTGCTGAAGTAGCTAGAATTCCTCATCTTCAAAATGATTTTGGACAAGGATGGAATGGAAAATCATGGTCTAACTGGGCTAATAGTCCAAATACGGCAAGTAATGAAAATGGTTCTTGGGGGCCTAAATTCAATGGAGAGGTAAGATTATGGGGTGCTATTATCAATGACGCACAACAAATAAAACCATATGTTGCTTTAGAAAACAACATCAAAGACTTTTTCGAACTTGGAAGTACCTTTACTAATAATGTAAGAATAAGTGGTGGTGGTGAAAAATCAAATTTCTCTATTAATTTTAACGATGTTAATTCCGATGGTATAATTCCAACTGGGGCAGATAGTTATAACAGAAAAACATTAGGTTTAAATGGAGGTATTACTGAAGGCAAAATGAGTATTAAAGGTACTATTACTTATGTTAAAAAAAATCAAAATGCCGTAAATACTGGTCAAGGTGCTGATGCTGGGGAGGGTAATACTTTAACCCAAGAATTGCTTCAAATTCCAAGAGATGTTAGCGTTGTAGATCTAGAAGATTATACTAATAATACATATAATTCAAATAGCTACTATTTTTCTCCTTATACAAACAACCCCTATTGGTCCGTTAAGGAGAATGCTACAATCATTGATGGCAATCGATTTTTTGGAAATGCTAATGTAGCCTATACAATTAACAAAAACTTTTCTGCTAGCTATCAAGTTGGTGGTGATTATAGAACAGAAAAGGTTAAATCTTATGGAGCTATAGTAAAATTCATCCCTGGTTCGCCTCAAGCGTTATCAGGAGCAAATGAAGTAGTTGGTGGTGTTACAGAAACTTCAATAGAAAATATTGAGTTTGATTCGAATTTCATTTTAAACTATACTGGAACTATCAATGAAGATTTTGGAATAAATGCGCTAGTTGGTTTTAACTCCAATCAAAGAAAGGCTTCCAGCTTAACAGGTTCTATAACTAATTTGGATATTCCAAATTATTATGAGTTATCTAACTCATCAATTAAGCCCGTAGTTGGTCAAGCTAACTCGGAAAGAAAATCATATAGCATATTTAGTTCTTTTGAAACATCATATAAAAATCGTGTTTTCTTAACTTTAACTGGTAGAAATGACTGGACATCGACATTGCCTATTGGAAACAATTCTTATTTTTATCCATCAGCAAGTATAAGTGGAATTGTAGTAGATAACCAAGATTATTTCTTGAAACTAAGAGCTGGTTATGCTACACTTGGAAATGACACCGCTCCTTATCAAACAGAATCATCTTTGATTACTGGTAATGCAGGACTTGGTTTTGGAAATATATTGCTTCCTATTGGAGGTGTAAATGGGTATGAATTTAGTGGACTTTTAGGGAATGCAACTTTAAAACCAGAGAGAACTACTGAAATTGAATTTGGTTTTGAAACAAATTTATTCAAAAAAAGAGTGAACTTGGATTTAGCTGTGTACGATAAAACAACTAAAGACGTTTTATTTCAAAGACCTTTAGCTACTTCTACAGGCTACGCATCTCAAACAGCCAATATTATCGATTTACAAAACAAAGGAATTGAGATTTCGTTAAATTTAGTTCCTGTAAGAACAGCAAATTTTCAATGGGATTTCACCACTACTTTTACAAAAAATATATCTGAAGTTGTGAATATTGCAGGAGATACTAAAAAACAATTGCTTGCCAGTAATTACGCTGTAACTTTCAATGCTATTGAAGGAGAACCTTTAGGTACTTTTTCTGCATTTATGCCTCTTAAAAACGATCTAGGACAATATATAGTAAATGCAGCAACTGGTTATTATGAAGTTTCTGCCGATGAAGAAGTTATTGGTACTTCTCAAAGAGATTTTGTAATGGGTTTAAATAACAAAATGACTTTTAAGAATTTTGTTTTTACATTTGGACTTGACTGGAAAGAAGGCGGTGAAATGTATTCTTACACAAAAAGATTGTCCCATTTTACAGGTAATGGAATCGAGACAAACTATAATGACAGAAACACGTTTATTATTCCAAACTCAGTTAATGATAATGGAGACGGAACTTATTCAGAGAACACTACCCCAATCACAACAGATGCTGTTACTGATTTCTGGAATCCTGCACAAAATCCTGGTGTAGAAAATACACACGTAATTGACAAAACATTTGTTAGACTAAGATCAGTTGGATTAACATATAACTTTCCTTCAACTATGATTAAAAGAATGGGGCTTCAAAATGCAGCAATAAGCATTTATGGGAAAAACTTAGCGCTTTGGACTCCTGAAGGAAATCCTTATATTGATCCAGAATTATCAACATTTGGAGCTGGATTAGCAAGTGAGCAAGGTGAATTTGGAGCAAATCCAACGCAAAGAACTTATGGTGCTAGCATTAAACTAACATTTTAAAAAAGAAACAAAATGAAAAAATTTATAATTAGTATATTAGTTTTATCGACTACTTTCATAGGATGTAGTTCTGATTTAGATATCAATAGGGATCCAGATGCATTAAATCCAAGTGGCGCTCCGCTTTCTGCACAATTACCAGCGGGTATTACAGGTATAATTGGATCTGAGGGAGCTTCTATTGCAATCATAGGTGGTATGTGGGCTCAATATTGGACTCAAAGTAATGCAGCAAATCAATATAAAGATATTGACAATTATTCTGTAGGTACTTCTGACTATAATTATACTTGGAACGGAATGTATGATGCCTTAGGAGACATCAGAAACGTGAAAAGAAGAGCATTAGCAGAAGAGAACTGGAACTATTATTTAATAGCTACTACTTTAGAAGTTCAAGCTTCACAAGTATTAACTGATTTGTATGGTAGTATTCCATATAAAGAAGCAAACAATATTTCAATATTAGAGCCAAAATTCAATACTGGAGAAGAAGTTTACACTTATATGATTGAAGATTTAAATGATGCTCTTTCAAAATCTTTAGCTTCGTCGAAAGGCGCTTTGCCAGCAAATGATGATTTGATTTATCAAGGTAATATGGCTAATTGGACAAAATTTGCCAATACGTTGAAGTTGAAAATATTTATGCGTCAAACATACAGTTCTAGAGCTGCAATTGCTAACGCAGGTATTGCTCAAATGGTAGCTGCGAGTACGCAATTTTTAACTGTAGATGCTGGAATGAATCAATTTACAGATGCAATTAATCAAAGTAATCCGCTGTTTGAATTCAATAACAGAAGATTAAATGTAGCAACAAACTTAAGAATGAGTACTACTCTAGCTTCCTACTTTGATATTAATAGTGATCCTCGAAAAGCAGCTTACTACTTAGCAGGAAATGCTCTAAACCAAGGGGATTATAACAATCCAGTTGGTGCAGGAACTATTGCTGTAGTAAAGTTAAGCGCAACGACTCCGTCTTTTTTAATGACTAAAGAAGAAAGTTTATTTTTACAAGCTGAAGCTATGGAAAGAGCTAATGGAGGCACAGGAGCAAAAGCACTATATGATGCCGCTGTTTTAGCTAATTTCACTAGACATGGTTTAGTTGGCGCTCCATTTATTGCAGGTGTTTATGCATATCCAGCGGGAACATTGGAACAAAAAGTTGAGGCCATTATCACCCAGAAATGGATTGCTAGTTTTCCAGGAAATGGCTCCGAAGCATTCTTTGAAAAAAACAGAACGGGTTATCCAAAAACTTCAGCTGTTGCTCAATCTGCTGGAGGATATATTGCTGGACAATTTGCATATTCAAAAACGGGTACTACTGGAGGGTTATTCCCAAGAAGAATGGTCTATCCTCTTTCGGAGAGAAATGCAAATACAAATGTTCCTGCACTAATACCAATAACAACCCCAGTTTGGTGGGATTAAAACTTAAAATTATGAAAAAGATAATCACAGCACTTTTTATTGCAAGCGTTTTTTTTACCGCTTGTACAACGGTTGATACAGCGGATGTGTCAAAAATAACTTATTTTCCAATAATTACAGTTTCAGGAGCTAATCCTTATTTTGTACCTCAAGGCACAGCATATGTGGATCCAGGAGCAGTTGCAAAAGCAGGAACAGTTGTTATACCTCATACAACAGCTGCGGCTGGAAAATATAGAGGATCTACCACTATGGACACTAACAAAGTAGATGAATATGCTGTAACGTATAGTGCAACAAATTCTGATGGTTTTGTTGGATCAGGATCCAGAAAGGTTATTGTATATAAAAATGGAAACTTAGTGAATAGTATTGAGGGACTATACACTTGTACAATAAGCAGAAATGGGGTTACTCCAAGTGCAGCTTATAGAAACATCAAGTATATTTATATCTGGAAAAACACTAATGGAACATATGAAATATCTGATGCATTTGGTGGCTGGTACGAATATGGTAGAGCACTAGGTTTAGGATACATAACTCCTAAAGGAACAATAGAGGCTGTAGATATCGCAACTAATACCTTTTTATTTCCTGGAAACCCATTAACAAATACAGGTTTTGGAGGTACTGCAAAAATTACTGACTTAACAGTTAATGCAGCAACAAAAACTTTAGTATTAACCTGTACATGGGTTGCACCAACAGCTTATACATTCATAGCAACACTAACTCAAGTACAACCCTAAAAAAAACATAAAATGAAAATAATAAAAAACAATATTATAAAAGTACTTTTTGGTATTCTTATATTTGCTTCTTTCTCATCTTGTGATGAGGCTGGAGATCCAAATCCAGGTGGAACAACCACTCAAGATTTTGCTGGAGATTGGTACATTACAATTACAGATGCAGCTGGTGCGGTTCAAGTTGATCATGCATTACATTCTACATACAACACATCAGCAAACGATGACACGATGTGGATAGATGATGCAAAACATGGTTGGTGGATAAAATGTAAAATCATTGTAAATCTTGCTGACGGTACTTTTACTGCTACAGCACAACCCAACGTTATCGATACAGGAACTGTTACCATTACAGAAGGAAAAATCGAAAAAGGTGCTGGATTATCAAAAGCTGGACACAAGGTAGATAAAATTTCTTTTAAAGCTGTATTCAGTTATGACCCTGCTACGAAATTAACTTTTGTAGGTCACAAAAGAACTGGATTCTTAGAAGACGAATACTAGTATTATAAAGCTAATTCAAAAAACCATCACGCCTGCGTGATGGTTTTTTTTTACAAAAATAAAATATTTATGCTTGATTATCAAACACAAACAATTATATTTGAATACATATATAAAAGCAAATCAAAATATGAAAAACTTTATTCCAACCGTCATACTATTAATTTTCCCACTCCTGATTAATGCCCAAAGTGATACTTTTTGGAAAAAAATTAATCAACAAGAATTACCTACAACAAATCAAAAAAAGATTCAAAACGATCTGAAGGACGATCTTTTTTTTCAACTAGATGAAAGTAGTTTACAAAAAACCCTAACTCAAATTCAAGGCACAACAACACATGGAAGCGTTGAAATAAGCATTCCAAATGCTAATGGCACGTTTGATAGGTATATGGTTAGAGAGTACTCTAATTTCGCACCTGGGCTACAGGCAAAATATCCTGAGATTCGATCATACAAAGGAATAGGAATAACCGATAGAACCGCTACAGTATATTTTAGTTATTCTCCAAGAGGCCTACAAACCATGGTTGTCAGAGCAGACAAAGACTCAGAATTTATAGAATCTTTTTCCAAAACAAAAGCTGTATATAAACTAATTACTTCTAAAAATCGCTCCAGTGCAAATTCTCCTATTCCTTGCTCTACAGAGGATGTTGCTTTAAATACACTATTACAAAATAAAGCAAGTAAAATTAAGGCAAACGATAAAGTATTCAGAACTTTTCGACTAGCCTTATCGTGTAATGGAGAATACTCTAACTATTTCGGAGGAACTTTAGCCGGAGCATTAGCTGGTATGAATGCTTCTATGACAAGAATAAATGGAATTCTTGGAAAAGATTTAGCTGTGAAGTTTGAAATCATAGCAAATAATGATTTGTTAGTATACTTAGACCCTCTTACCGATCCTTATTCTGATTCCGCAACAGGTGCTGACAATGCTAGTGGAGCCACTTGGAATTTAGAATTACAAAATACATTAACCTCTTATATTGGAAATAGTGGCTATGATGTTGGTCATCTGTTAAGCGGTTCCGGGGGTGGTGGCAATGCAGGTTGCATAGGCTGTATATGCACCAACCCTACCCCTTCAACTCCAAGAGCAAAAGGAAGCGGATGGTCAGCACCCTATAGAAACACTCCTGAAGGTCCTGATTTTGATATTGATGTTGTTGCCCACGAAATGGGTCATCAATTAGGAGGGAATCACACTTTTTCATACAAAGTTGAGGGAACAGGTGCTAATATTGAGCCTGGAAGTGGTTCTACAATTATGGGATATGCAGGAGTCGTGAGTCCTCTAACATTGAATGTTCAACCTCATTCTGATGACTACTATAGCGTAAATAGTGTTCAACAAATTCAGAGCAATCTAGCCTCAAAAACTTGTTCAACTAACATACCTATTACCAATAGCCCTCCAATTATTAATGCTGGATTAGATTATACTATTCCAAAAGGAACTGCATTTATTTTAAAAGGAACAGGCTCAGATCCAAATGGAGACTCAGTAAGCTATACTTGGGAAGAAAGCGACAATGCAGTAACTGCTACTGATGCCAATAGTATATGCTATCCTACCAAACCAGATGGTCCTCTTTTTAGATCCTTAAAACCTGGCAGTTCACCTATAAGATACATGCCTGCTTTAAAAGATGTATTAGCTAACACCCTAACAACACAATGGGAATCAGTATCCAACATAGAAAGAACCTTGAATTTCTTCTTAACTGGGAGAGATAATGCTGTAACAGGTACTGCTCAAACCAATACAGATGATATGATTGTTAATGTAAGCGGCACAGTAGGTCCGTTTGCGGTAACCTCTCAAAATACAGATAATATTGGATGGAATCAAGCATCGAATCAAACCATTACTTGGAGCGTGAATGGATCCGAGACTTTAATTGGAGCTGCCAACGTCAATATAAAACTATCGACCGATGGAGGTTTAACTTTTCCAATAACATTGGCTTCGAACACTCCGAATGATGGTTCCGAAATTATTACTGCTCCAAATATCTCAGCAACTAATTGTAGATTGTTAATCGAACCTACTGCAAATATATTTTATGCAGTGAATAGTAAAGTATTTGCAATTGGTTATTTGGTAACATCAGAATGCAATACTTACACTTTTAATTCTACACCAATTGTCATTCCTGATAATGTAGCCACCTATTCGACTAGAACCATAAATGTTCCTACTTCTTTAGCCACAATCGTAGATGTTAATGTTGCTATAGCAATACAGCATACCTTTATGCCTGATGTTCAAATAGAAATGATTAGTCCTCAAGGAACAACTGTAAAGCTGCTCAATAATGGTTGTGGCTCAAATTTAAACTTACTTTATGACGACGCAGGAAGCTTGATTAATTGTACTTCTACTGCTTTACAAACTGTAGTTCCATCACAATCTTTAAGTGCTTTTAATGGTCAAAATCCAGAAAACACTTGGACATTACGATTCCGAGATAATGGAAGTGGTGATGTAGGTAATCTTAATGCCTCCTCAATAACAATATGTACAAAAACTTTTACATCATTAGGAATAAACAACTTGAGTTTATCTAATTTTATAATGTACCCAAATCCAAGTAAAGGTCAATTCAATATTCAATTTTCAAGCCAATCTGAAAATGATGTCAAAGTTTTAGTCCACGATTTATTAGGTAGAAAAATCTTTGAAAACAAATACAAGAAAAATAGTTCTAGCTTTAATCAAAACATTCAATTAAAGAACATAACCTCTGGTTTGTACTTACTTACTGTGATTGATGGGGAAAGAAAAGAAGAGAGAAAGATTATGATTGAGTAATCTATATAAAAATTCAAACAAAAGGGTAGCACAAAAAATGCTGCCTTCTTTTATAGTTGAAAAATAGAAAATCTAGATTATCCAAAACAAAAAACTATCTTTGCAAAATGGAAAAAGAACATCTAATATTCGGGATAAGAGCTATTATAGAAGCAATACAATCAGGGAAAGAAGTCGATAAAGTCTTCATTCAAAAAGAAATATCGGGTACATAAATAGAAAACAAATTAATTCTTTTAAATATAAAAGTCGGAATAAGAACAATACTTTAAGCAATACAAGCAGTTAAAAAAATGATTATCATAAATGGTAATAATTGTCATAATTTTTTAGATTCTAAAAAAGAGATTATTAATGTATAGTTTTATATCTTTGAAGGATAATTTGTTTCATTAAGACAAAACAAAATGAGTACTACCGAAATAAAGCTTTACGATTTTTTTAGAAAAGATTTAAAACTCGATGACAATAGAGCCAAAATTTTTACGGAAATTTTATATGAAAGTATAGAAAACAATACTATAAGAATTAATACTCAATACAAAAGCGAATTGCAATCTGATTTACAAAAAATGGAAATGCAATTAAGAACAGATATGCAGCAAATGGAAATAAAATTAAGAACAGAAATAAAAGACACCAAAACCGACATGATAAAATGGTTTTTTGCTTTTTTCTTCACTCTAGTTTTAATGATTTTAGGACTTTATGCAACCATATTGCTAAAATAGACCCTTCTCTTATAACCATTAAAAAACCGCTCAATTTGAAGCGGTTTTTTTATATCTTTGTTAAACTAATAAATAGAAACGATGCGATATTTAGATCCAAAAAATGATTTAACTTTCAAAAGAGTTTTTGGAGAGCATCTCCATTTACTCAAAAGTTTTTTGAATGCACTATTGCCATTGTCTTCTCCCATTGAGAGTCTAGAATATTTGCCAGCCGAATTAGTACCAGAAATTCCTATTTTCAAAAACTCCATCGTGGATGTAAGATGTATGGACTTGACTGGAAAACAATTTATTGTAGAAATGCAAATGCTTTAGACTGATAGTTTCAAAAGCAGGATTTTGTAATGCTTCAAAGGCTTTTATCAAACAAATTGACCGTGGAGAAGAATACAAAGGACTCCAACCAGTTTATTCACTTTGTATCATAGACGAAAACTTTGAACCCCATTTGCCTGAATACCTGCATCATTATAAAATTGTACATCTTCAATATTCAAATAAAATTATTCCTGGATTAGAATTTGTGTTTATTGAATTGCCAAAATTTAAGGCACACAAGTTTACCGACAAAAAATTAAGTGTGCTTTGGCTACGATTTTTATCGGAAATAAAAGACAATCAGGAAGAAATTCCCAAAATATTCAACGAATTTGCAGAATTAAAAGAAGCAACAGAATTGATAAAAGAAAGTGCCTATACTACAGTACAATTAGAAACTTACGACCGCTACTGGGACAGCATTAACACTGAAAAAACTCTTATGTTGGATGCTTTCGATGAAGGAAAGATTGAAGGAAAGCAAAAAGAAAAATTGGAAAAAAATTAAAAGAAAAAGGGTTAGACCTGAATTTTATTATTGAAACAACAGGATTAAATAAAGAAGATATAGAAAAACTTTAACTTTCATCAATAAATTAACCGTTTAAATCGGGTAGGTTTTTTATACCTTTCACAATGGAAAAAGAACATCTAATATTCGGGATACGAGCTATTATTGAGGCCATACAATCAGGGGCGGCAATCGATAAAGTCTTCATTCAAAAAGAAATATCGGATGAATAAATAGAAAAAAAATTAATTCTTTTAAATATGAAAATTGGTCAAATATGGAATTCGATTCCATATTTGACCAATTTTTTGGGTAAGAGCATTTAATATTCAGAATACAACTAATAATTGAGGCAATACAAGCAAGAAAAGAAGTCGATAAAGTATTTATAGAACGAGAAATAGGGTAGGTTAAAAGAATTAAAAAGAATTCAAACTTAAATAATTACATTATTTTAAATTATATTTGTATATTAAATATTAAGTTATGGAAACTTTACTTCTAAATAGCAATTCAAAAAAAGACATTAATCTACTCCTTGATATCGCAAAAAAAATAGGAATCGATTTAAAAATTGCTCCAAAAAAAAATGATATAATCATAGTGTCAACTGAAGAGAAATTATTTTATAAAAAATTTGAAACAGCTTTAAAACAATCAAAAGATATCGCTTCTGGAAAAAAAACGGGCAAACTGTTAAGTGAAACTTTAGATGAAATATGAATTTGTAGCAACCGCTATTTTTGAAAAAGAATTAAAAAGGCTCTCAAAAAAGTATAAATCCTTAAAGGAGGATATTCAAAAGTTAAAAATTGAGATTGAAGAAACTCCAGATTTAGGAATAAATCTGGGCGATGGTTTTAAAAAAATCAGAATGAGCATAACTTCCAAAGGAAAAGGCAAAAGTGGAGGTGGTAGAGTTGTAACTCAAAATATAATAATTAGCAAAGAAGAACAAAAAATAATTATGGTTATTCTTTGGGATAAAAGTGAAATTAATAATGTAGATATAAAAATACTCAAACAATTATTGTAAAAATCATCACCATCTAAAAATGGTGGTTTTTTTTATACATTTGTACCATGGAAAAAGACCGTCAAATATTGGGAATAAGAGCTATTATTACAACTATTCACTGATAAAAAAGGAATGCCTTTTAGAAGAAAAATTAATTTTTTATTATTAATAGAATAGCAAACATTATAAATACGAGTTATAATTGTGGTAATACAAGTAGGTAGATTATGTGATATATCAAACATCGGTAATTACATCAAATCCTTTAAAACTGCCTACAATAGCTAATCCAGTAATTTTTTTTCCAACTTTTTTAGCTTTCAATTTTTCAGCAATCATATTTAATGTTGCACCAGAACCAACTGCATCATCTATCAAAATAATATGATGATAAACATTTTTCTCTGGAACAGAAAAGGTGTTTTCAGCATTTACAATTCTTTCTTCCAATTTATTTAATGATTTTTGAGGAACAGGAATAATACCAGATATCTTATTCAACTTAACTATTGGCAATGGTATTTTTAAATGTATTTCCATAAATTTCATTATTTGAACTTCACGCCTAATTGTTGGTGGTACAAAAGCAATAGCATCAGCTCCAGAATTCTTTACAAAATTTGATAGTTTAAATTGTATTTCATCAACCATAATTTTCATCAACATTTTATTTTGACCTTGCTTGGCAAAATGAAGTAATGTTCCTAGTCTAGTTTTACCAAATCTTTCAATAGCATAAAAATCTATATAAAATAATTCGTCAAGCCATATTTTTTCATACCCTTTTGTGTTTTTTATTTTTTCTAAACCATCAATCAAACCTTCTGAATTAACGTAATTGAGGTATTTTTTTTTAGTGGTTTTAAACTCTTCAAGTGTTTTTAAAGTGGGTAACTTTCTTTGCTGACACCAATAATCAAAGGCATCAATACCTTGCAATAAAAGACCTGTCTCCGAAATTAAAAGAGAATTTTGAAGAAGGAAATCTTGATCCTCTAGAGAAACTTCAATGGATGGCAGTACACTTTTTAATCTATTTTGATTTATCTTACGATAAATTGTTTTAGGTGTTCTTCCCAACTTTTCAATTATTTTCTCCTCTAAAAGCTGATTAATCACATAATGAACCGCTTGTTTAGAAACGAACAAGGCGTCGACTAAGTCCTTTATACTCCATTCGTTAGACTCTTCAAAGAGTAAAATTATTCGTTCTTTTATTTTCATTTATTTTACTATTTACTATCCATAGTCAAAAATATAAAATTAAAAAGTAAAAACAAATTTTTTGACTATTTACTATCAATAGTCAAAAAAATTAATTAAAGTAAAGTCATTCCGTTTTTTATATCTTTGCGCCATGGAAAAAGAACATTTAATATTCGGAATACGCGCCATTATTGAGGCCATACAATCAGGAAAAGAAGTCGATAAAGTTTTCATTCAAAAAGAAATTTCTGGTGAACTGATGAAAGACTTAATGAAGGTTATGAAACGTGCCAACGTGAATTTCTCCTATGTTCCAGTCGAAAAACTGAACCGTTTAACGCCCAACAATCATCAAGGAGCTGTCGCATCAATTTCACCTATAGGATTTATTGACCTAGAACATTTAGTAGAATCCACGTTGTCCCGAAGCGTCGGGACTGGGAAAGCACCTTTGTTTTTGATTCTGGATCAAATATCGGATGCAAGGAATTTTGGCGCTATTATCAGAACTGCTGAATGTACCGGAGTAAACGGAATTATTGTCCAAAAAGCAGGTTCAGCTCCAGTAAATGGTGATACTGTAAAAACTTCGGCTGGCGCTGTATTTAATGTGCCCATTTGTAAAGTGGAACACATCAAAGATGCTATATTTTATCTCCAAGGTTCAGGAATAAAAACTGTAGCTGCCACAGAAAAAACAGATCAAAATATTTATGATATCGATTTAAAAGAGGGCGTAGCAATCATTATGGGTTCAGAAGATAGAGGAATCAATCCTTCAGTTCTTAAAATTGTAGATGAAAAAGCAAAATTACCAATGTTTGGAACAATCGGCTCGTTGAATGTTTCCGTAGCTTGTGGTGCTTTTTTATATGAAGCGGTAAGACAGAGGACTTAGATTACAGAATGCAGATTGCAGATTGCAGTTTTTATAAAAAATGAATTAAAAATGAATTAAAGCTCCGGTTTTGATTCATTTTTATTGTTTTCTACAATTGTATAATCTACTGCAAGATTAGAATTATAATACGGTTGAATTTCTTCTTCCATTTCAATTACAGGAAGATTTACAAAATTTCCGTTTTCATCAAAGCGTTGCATAAACTTGTCCTCCATTGGATTAAAATCGGGATGCTCCCAATCGTACTTGATAATTTTTTTAAATTCTGGTGTTTTGTACATTATCGAAAGAACAAAACCAGTTATCAATCCTGCCAAGTGTCCCTCCCAAGAAATTTTTTCTTCTACTTTAGGAAAAATATACCAAACCAAGCCACCATAAACTACAACTACAGCTAGAGATAAAGCCACCAATCGATAATATTTGGTTTGAATTCCTTTGAAAAAAATAAAACCAACCAAAACATATATCAAACTGCTGGCACCAATGTGGTAACTATCTCTTCCTATTACCCATGTTATAAGTCCAGAAATTACTATTCCGTAGCCAATAACTTCCGAAGATTGTTTAGCATAAAAATACCGCAAAGCAGCCAATAAAATCAATAATGGAACAGAGTTATTATACAAATGTTCTATATCAGCATGGATGAAAGGACTGAAAATAATGCCTTGCAAGCCCAATAGTGTTCTTGGAAAAATTCCATTTTCAACAAAGTCTAAATCAAATCGAATTTCCAACCAATAAATAAACCACAAGAAAATCACAAAAAAAAGCGGCAATGCTATGATGGAATTAGAATATTTGAAATGATTGTCGTTCATTTTGAGTGTCAGGTTTTGGGTTTTAGGTTCTGGTTTGTAAAATTATAAATCAAAAATATATCCAAAAGCAATTTAGTGCTATTTTGTCATATTTTTAAAAAAAGAAAATAGAATATAAGCTGAACAAGTTTGCAAGAATATCATACCATTTGTAACTGCAATATCTTAAATTTGTGATTCGTCAAATCTTCAATCTAAAATCTAAAATCACTTTGGAAGCACCTTTAGCAGAACGAATCCGCCCGCAAAAGTTAGAAGATTACATCAGTCAATCCCATTTGGTTGGACTAAATGGCTCATTGACGCAACAAATCGCGAAAGGAATCATTCCATCTTTAATTTTTTGGGGACCACCAGGAACTGGGAAAACGACATTGGCACAAATCATTGCACAAGAATCGAAACGACCTTTTTATATATTGAGTGCCATCAATTCCGGGGTAAAGGATATTCGTGACGTAATCGAAAAAGCCAAGCAAAGTGGCGGGCTTTTTACCACAAAAAACCCGATTCTTTTTATAGACGAGATCCATCGTTTCAGCAAATCGCAACAGGACTCTTTGTTGGCAGCTGTCGAAAAAGGTTGGATAACATTAATCGGAGCCACAACTGAAAATCCAAGTTTCGAAGTAATTCCAGCTTTATTGTCTCGCTGTCAAGTATATGTTTTGAATGCTTTTACAAAAGACGATTTAGAAGCATTGTTAAACCGCGCTATTAAAACTGATGCATTTTTAGCTACTAAAAATATAAAATTAACCGAAACAGAAGCGTTGTTGCGACTTTCTGGTGGCGATGGACGCAAACTATTAAATATTTTCGAACTGGTCGTAAACGCATCCGATGAAGACGAAATTGAAATCACTAATGACCGCGTTTTTGAACTCGTACAGCAAAATACGGTTTTGTATGACAAAACTGGTGAGCAACATTATGACATAGTTTCGGCATTTATAAAATCGATTCGAGGAAGTGATCCAAATGGCGCTGTTTATTGGCTTGCCCGAATGATTGAAGGTAGTGAAGATGTGAAATTTATTGCCCGACGTATGCTGATTTTATCCAGTGAAGATATTGGCAATGCGAATCCCACAGCTTTTATTATGGCCAATAACACTTTTCAAGCAGTTGCCACCATTGGTTATCCTGAAAGCAGAATTATTTTGAGTCAATGCGCTATTTACCTAGCAACTTCACCCAAAAGTAATGCTTCTTATTTGGCAATTGGAACTGCACAACAATTGGTAAAACAAACCGGAGATTTGCCTGTACCTATCCATTTACGTAACGCACCAACCAAATTGATGAAAGAATTGGGTTATGGTGACGAATATAAATATTCTCACGATTTTGCCAATAACTTTGCTGAACAAGAATTTCTTCCCGACCCTATTAAAGAAACTGTTCTTTACAATCCTGGAAATAATTCTAGAGAGCACAGTAATAGAGAGTTTTTAAAAAACCGTTGGAAAGATAAGTATGGGTATTAATGAAAATTATAAGTAGGAAGTATGAAGAGTATCTTTAGAAGTATAAAGTAAGCTAAAAAATTAAAATGGTACTTTTCTATAATCCTGCAAAGTTGAAAAAATATCCAATATGTATATTCTATTTTCTTCAATTCTATACACTATTTTGTAATTCCATTTGGGGAAAAACCTAATTTTATCAGAATTATATAGCGGTTCTTTCGGATTTTTTTTAGGAAAAATATTTAATTTTCCGCCCAAATCAAACAAAGTATCTACAACAAAATCAGCATTTTGAGGACTTTCTTCAAAAATATAATTATAAATAGATTGCATCGAAACTACTGCATCTTCTGACCACTCTACGGGTTTCATTTGCGTTTCAGTTTACTTTTCGCTTCGGCGGTCGAATAACTCACACCTCCAGAATCTGAAGCAATCATAATTTTGTCTAAATGATTTTTATATTCTATTACTGAAAGCGGTATGCCGGACGTTGTGTAAGTAAAAACATCCTTGTCAAGCAATTCTTCTATTTGATTTAGAATCTTCACATCCGAAATATCTAAAATCCTATGAACAATATTATTGCGTTGTGTTGTCAGATTCATAACTTTATTTTTAGATTACAAAATTTATTTTGACGACTAAAACTTAACGTCTATCTTTTCAGAAAATAATTTATCATTTTGATAATATTCAAAAAACCACTGATTGTCTTTAGATACTAAAGCACCTTGCACCTCTCCTTTTTTAGCCATATAACTACCAGGATTTGAAGTTTTGTATACTTTCATAATCACTTTTGGTTCACTGTCTATCAATTGATATCCGTAAGAAGTGGATTGTGCATAAAGTAATCCAGAAATTTTAATTTCGTCATATTGCTCTTTAGAAGGTAATGGTGGCACAACCACTAACGGAACTATTTCAGGAACTGCTGGGGGTATTACCCCTGATTTTGGACTAAAATTACTATTGCCGTTGTATTTATAATTCAAGGCATAAACTGAAATAAAAGCTTGGTTTAACGCATCAGCATAGGCGGTCTCGAACTCTTTCTCTCTACTTTTTCCAATGGCAGATTGAAAAACAATTGCACCATAACAATCTTTTAAAACGATAAAAAGTTTAGACACTAAAAAAGCACTCTCTTTTTTAACATCTACATACAAAAGACTACAACGATCTGTAATTTCCACAGGAATTGTCTCGGTTGCATAAAAAGCTTGAAATCCTGCTTTTTGCAAATTCATTTTAGTAATAGTTTGAAGTCGGTATTGATTTTCGGTTTTAAGAAAGTCATATTTCATTGGAATGACTACCGCTTTGTAATCATTAACGGATTGCGAAAAGCCATAGCTTACAACCAAAAGCAACAGCATCATTAACTTATTGTTCATAATTATAATATTTTTTTCAGTTCTAATAAATGATTTACTTGTTTAATAGAATCGGTGACCTGGACTTTATATTCATTAAAAAAAACAGCGTCTAAACCCGCATCTAATGCGCCTTGAACATCAGCCTCGATGCAATCGCCAATCATAATACTATTTTCTTTTTTGGCCTCGGCCAAATTCAAAGCAAAATCAAAAATCTTCTGATTGGGTTTTTTAACCCCTGCCATTTCCGAATTGGTAATGGTTTTAAAATAGTGCGAAATATACGAATTATCTAATTTATTTCCTTGAACCTCAGCAAATCCATTGGTAATTATATGCAAATTGTACTTTGGTTTTAAATACTCTAAAATTTCAATAGTACCCTCATATAAATGATTAAATTTAGGCAAACAATGGATGTACTCTACTGCTATTAATTCAATCATTTCATCTGAAATAGTATATTCAATCAAGTCAAAAGCATCTTTCAATCTGCCATAACGAAGTTGATTCTGAGTGATTTCGTCTTTCCGGTATCGTTCCCAATACTCTCGATTTATTGGCACATAAAATTGAAGAAAGTTAGGCATATTAATAGCTAACTTTTGTGTTTCAAAAACCGTTTCAAATGCTAAAGCTGAGTTTTTTTCAAAATCCCAAAGCGTGTGGTCTAAATCAAAAAAGACATCTGTAATACTGGTGTTTATTGTTTTCATTTAAAAAATTCCGTTATCATTAAAACTAAAATCTCCATTCTCTGTAACAATTATATGATCTAAAACTTGGATATCCAAATTTTGTCCTGCCGCTTTCAGCTTTCTGGTAATTTGCTTGTCAGCATCACTAGCAGTTAAAGTTCCCGAAGGATGGTTGTGACATAAAATTACTGCTGTAGCGCCTAGTTCAAGCGCAGTTTTAAAAACCAAGCGAACATCGACCATCGTCCCGGTAATTCCGCCTTTACCCTGTTGCGATTTCGAAAGCACTTTATTCGAATTGTTCAAATACAAAACCCAAAATTCTTCATGTGGCAATTCGCCAATAATGGGTTGCATCAATTCAAAAATCATTTTGCTAGAAGTGATTTTCTTTAATTCAATAGCTTCCGCTGCCCTTCTGCGTCTTCCCAATTCCATTGCAGCCATAATTGAAATGGCTTTGGCCTCACCTATACCCTTGAAATTCATCAATTGTTGAATGGTCAATTTTCCCAGAGCATTCAAATTGTTATCGACACTCGCGAGAATCCTTTTGCTCAATCCCACCGCCGATTCGTTCCTACTTCCTGAACCTATCAAAATAGCAATTAATTCGGCATCGCTTAAAGCGCTTTTGCCTTTCAGCATAAGTTTTTCTCGCGGTTTGTCGTCTTCGGACCAATTCGTTATCGGGAAATTAGTTTCTTCCATTATTGTACGAAAAAGAATAATTAATGTTAGAATTAAAAAATTAAAAGTAATGAAAGGATTTTGTTTGTTGGTCCTTGCAAACCCTTTTTAATTGTTTAACAAAATAAAAAACTTTGATATCATTCTATCGACTTCTTAACCTCATCAAAATTCAATCCACCGTAATTTCCAGAACTCATTAACAACAAAGCAGAGTCATCGAAATTGAGATTAAAAAGGTAATCTTTAAAATCTTTTGGATTAGTATAAATAATTAAATCTTCTCTGTTGAAAGCTTTGGCAATTTGCTCGTAGGTTACTTCCTCCAATTGCTTAATTTTTACTGCATCTGGCGAATAAAAAACCACAGCAAAATCAGCATATTTTAGTGCTCCTTCGTACTCTTTAAGAAATTCGGCGTTCAAACTACTGTAGGTATGTAATTCTAGGCAAGCAACTAAAGTCCTATTTGGATATTGTTCTTTCACGGCTTTTGTAGTGGCCGCTACTTTGCTTGGGGAATGCGCAAAATCTTTGTAAGCAACTTTCCCTTTTCCTTCTGCAATTTTTTCCAAACGTTTGGATGCTCCTTTGAAACTGGCAATGGCTTCATAAAAATCGGCTTCATCAACGCCCATATTCTGGCAAATCCATTTGGCTCCAGCCAAGTTATTCAAATTGTGCGCTCCAAAAACTTCGATTGGCATTGCTCCTTCTGGAGTATCTAGCAATGTAATACCATCTTTTACGTCATATTTTGGAGTCGTATAAGGAATTTTTCGAATGGGATTCACAGCAGCTTCGGCAACTTTTTTTACTTCTGGATCTTCTTCATTGTACACTAATATTCCACCGTTTATAATTTTTTGAATAAAAATTTCAAACTGTTCTACATAGATATCATAGGTTGGAAAAACATTAATATGATCCCAAGCGATTCCTGAAATTAAAGCAATATTGGGTTGATACAAATGAAATTTGGGTCTGCGATCTATTGGCGAAGACAAATATTCATCGCCTTCAAGAACGATGAAATCATTCTCTTCTGTGAGGTGAACCATTGTATCAAATCCTTCTAATTGTGCTCCAACCATATAATCCACCTCGATATTATGAAAGTGCATTACGTGCAAAATCATTGAAGTAATTGTAGTTTTTCCGTGTGAACCACCTATGACTACTCTAGTTTTGTTTTTAGATTGTTCGTATAAAAATTCAGGATAGGAATATATTTTCAATCCCAGTTCTTGTGCTTTTATGAGTTCAGGATTGTCCGCTTTCGCGTGCATGCCGAGAATTACAGCTTCAATAGCTGGAGTAATTTTCTCGGGAAACCAACCCAATTCTACTGGTAAAATTCCTTTTTTATCCAAACGAGATTTTGAGGGCTCAAAAATAGCATCGTCACTTCCTGTAACCTGATATCCTTTATTATGTAGTGCTAAAGCCAAGTTGTGCATCGCACTTCCGCCAATGGCTATAAAATGCAAGCCCCCCCCGCCCCCTAAGGGGGAGCTAGCTAATAGAGGAGAAATTGGGGTATTTATAGCGTTATTCATATATTAAATTATTAGCATTAATGGTTTCTATGTATCGGTATCTACAAGTAGCTAATCCCCCCTTTGGGGGCTAGGGGGCTTAGGGTTAGTGGGCTTTTTTCATTTTGTTTTTGTACAAATTAGCGAGCATTTGCGAACCGGTTTTTGTACTTCCAGCCGTAATTGCTTTTTTATATTGTGTTTCTGCTAACGTATATCTCTCAAAATGCTCCTCGATTTGACCTCTGGATAAATAGCCATCA
>CAMDGJ010000016.1 GCA_945897545.1 Flavobacterium psychrophilum | reverse complement strand
CGGTATCGAATCTTTAGGAAATGCACGTATCCCGTTCTCAGTAAAATATTTTCTTGTTGCCATTCTTTTCGTATTATTTGATGTCGAGGTGATATTTCTTTATCCTTGGGCAATTAACTTCAAAGAATTAGGAATGGAAGGAATGATGAAAATGGTGATTTTTATGTTTTTGTTGTTGGTTGGATTTTTCTATATCATCAAAAAGAAAGCATTAGAATGGGAGTAAAAGGAATTTTAGATTTTAGATTTAGGACTACTAAATTTAGAATTTTAGATTTAAAACATAAATTTATCCAATAAAGATATTGATTTAAAAACTTGATTTTACTATTTAAGATTCGCAGGAATCTGAAATCTAACACGAGCGTCAGCGAACTGGCGTAGCAAATCTGAAATCTGAAATTAAAATGAGTGATTCAAATATAAAAATGGTTGCCCCACCTGATGGAGTTTCTGGCGAAGGTTTTTTCGCTACCTCGCTTAATGACGTTGTGGGAATGGCTCGCGCGAATTCACTTTGGCCACTGCCTTTCGCAACTTCTTGTTGTGGAATTGAATTTATGGCCACTATGGCTTCACATTACGACTTAGCACGTTTTGGTTCTGAACGAGTAAGTTTTTCTCCTCGTCAAGCCGATATGTTGTTGGTTATGGGAACCATTTCAAAAAAAATGGGCCCAATCTTGCGTCAAGTATACGAACAAATGGCAGAACCTCGTTGGGTAATAGCCGTCGGAGCTTGTGCATCGTCTGGAGGAGTTTTTGACACCTATTCTGTATTGCAGGGAATTGACAAAGTAATTCCGGTTGATGTTTATGTACCAGGCTGTCCGCCACGACCAGAACAAATTGTAGACGGAGTAATGCGATTGCAAGAATTAGTAAGAAGCGAATCAGTAAGAAGAAGAAGTTCTCCAGAATATCAAGAATTATTGGCGTCTTATAATATAAAATAAGAAAATGACTATAGAAACAATACAGATTCAAGATAAATTAGTGGAAACATTTGGCGAAAGTGTTTTCCTCTTTAATCAAGAAAAAGATATATTTTCATTTGAAGTGACAGCTGACAAAATTACAGCTGTTATCCTTTTTTTAAAAAACGATCCAACCTTGCGTTTTCATTTCCTGACTGATTTATGCGGTGTTCACTATCCGGATAACGAAATAGACCGACAGTTTTCTGTTGTCTACCATATGCACAATTGGTATGAAAATAAAAGAATAAAAATTAAAGCTTTCATCAACGGAGACACTCCAGAAATAAAAACTTTGAGTACTATTTTTCCCAGTGCAAATTGGATGGAAAGAGAGACTTGGGATTTTTATGGTATCAATTTTATTGGTCATCCGCAATTGAAACGTATTCTGAATATGGATGAAATGGTTTCGCACCCAATGAGAAAAGAATTCCCAATGGAAGATGGTGGAAGAACGGATAAAGACGACCGGTTTTTTGGAAGAACACAATCAAACAGATAAAAATAAATAATTCAACATTATAGATGTCAGAACTATTATTATCCCCAGAGCATCGATATGCTAAACGTATAAATGAGAGCCTAAACGAAGACGGAAGCGAGCTTTCGATGCTGAATTTAGGACCAACCCATCCCGCGACTCATGGTATTTTCCAAAATATCTTGCTGATGGATGGTGAAAAAATTATCGAAGCAGAACCAACTATTGGTTATATTCACAGAGCTTTTGAGAAAATTGCCGAAAATCGTCCTTTTTACCAAATCACGCCACTTACTGACCGAATGAATTATTGTTCATCACCTATAAACAATATGGGTTGGTGGATGACAATGGAAAAATTATTGGATATTGAAGTTCCTAAAAGAGCCCAATATTTAAGAGTTATCGTAATGGAATTAGCCAGAATCACTGATCACATCATCTGCAATTCGATTCTTGGTGTTGATACCGGAGCGTATACCGGTTTCTTGTATGTTTTTCAATTTAGAGAAAAAGTTTACGAAATCTACGAAGAAATTTGTGGTGCTCGTTTGACAACAAATATGGGCAGAATGGGCGGTTTCGAAAGAGATTGGTCACCAGAAGCCTTCCGCAAACTAGACGTGTTTTTGAAAGATTTTCCAGTTGCTTGGAAAGAATTTGAAAACCTATTCGAACGAAACAGAATTTTTATTGACAGAACCGTAAATGTAGGCCCAATTACTGCCGAAATGGCAATGGCTTACGGATTTACAGGTCCAAATTTACGTGCTGCCGGAGTTGATTATGACGTTCGAGTGGCACATCCTTATTCATCGTACGAAGATTTTGACTTTATAGTTCCTGTCGGAAAATCAGGTGACACGTACGACCGTTTTTGTGTTCGCAATGCTGAAGTTTGGGAAAGTTTGAGCATCATTCGTCAAGCATTAGATAAGATGCCAGCTGGAAATGAATTCCATGCTGATGTTCCGGAATATTATTTGCCTCCAAAAGAAGACGTATACAACAATATGGAATCTTTGATTTACCATTTTAAAATTGTTATGGGTGAAATTCCTGTTCCAGTTGCCGAAATCTATCACGCTGTTGAAGGCGGAAACGGAGAATTAGGATTTTATTTGGTTACAGACGGAAGCAGAACTCCGTATCGATTACACTTCCGCAGACCTTGTTTTATTTATTACCAAGCGTATCCAGAAATGATCAAAGGCGCAATGCTTTCGGATGCGATTGTTATTTTGTCAAGTTTAAATGTTATTGCAGGAGAATTAGACGCTTAAGCATAATTTTAGATTTTAGATTTTAGATTTTAGATTCTGCCGGATTTGAAATTTAGATTGAAAAATCTGAATGCGAAATAAAAGAATGAATTATAAATTTTGAATTTTAGATACTACAAAAAATCTAAAATCTAAAATCTAAAAGATAGAATGGAAAGAACAGATTACAAGCAAGAAATAAATATTACTGAAACATTGATGACTCGCATCAATGAATTAATCAGTCATTATCCAGCAGACAAAATAAAATCAGCTTTATTGCCTGTTTTACACGAAGTACAAGATGCTCACGACAACTGGTTGAGTATTGAATTACAAGATAAAGTAGCCGAAATTCTTACCATAAAACCTATAGAAGTTTATGAAGTAGTTTCGTTTTATACGATGTATAACAGACGTCCTATTGGCAAATATATGTTTGAATTTTGCCAAACTTCCCCTTGCTGCTTGAACGGAGTGGAAGACCTAATGGATTACACTTGTGAAAAGTTGGGCGTAGGAATTGGCGAGCCAACAGCAGATGGGCTTTTTGAAGTAAGAGGTGTAGAGTGTTTAGGTGCTTGCGGCTATGCTCCAATGATGCAATTGGGTGATTTCTATAAAGAACACTTGACAAAAGAAAAAGTAGATCAGATCATTGCTGATTGTAGAGATAATAAAATTGTAATGCACGATAAATAATATGTCACAAAAAATATTATTAGACAAAATAAATATTCCGGGGATTAAAACCTATGAAGTCTATCGCCAAAATGGTGGATATGCATCAGTGGAAAAAGCCTTGAAAACATTGACACCTGACGAAGTAATCGAAGAAGTGAAAACTTCGGGATTACGAGGTCGCGGTGGCGCTGGTTTCCCAGCCGGAATGAAATGGAGTTTCATTGACAAAAAATCAAGAAAACCAAGACATTTAGTTTGCAACGCTGACGAATCAGAACCGGGAACTTTCAAAGACCGTTATTTGATGGAGTTTATTCCTCATTTATTAATCGAAGGAATGATTACTTCAAGTTATGCCTTGGGAGCTAATCTATCCTACATTTATATTCGTGGAGAATACATGTGGGTTTACAAAATATTAGAAAGAGCCATCGCCGAAGCAAAAGCCGCAGGTTGGTTAGGAAAAAATATATTAGGAACAGGTTTCGATTTAGAACTCTATGTTCAAATTGGAGCTGGAGCTTATATCTGCGGGGAAGAAACTGCATTAATAGAATCCTTAGAAGGAAAAAGAGGAAATCCTCGCATTAAACCACCATTTCCAGCAGTTTCAGGACTTTGGTCAAATCCAACGGTGGTAAATAATGTTGAGACTATTGCTGCTGTGCCATGGATAGTAAACAATTCAGGTGCAGATTATGCCAAAATTGGAATAGGCCGTTCAACTGGTACTAAACTAATATCCGCTTCTGGACATATTAAAAACCCTGGGGTTTATGAAATTGAAATGGGATTGAGCGTTTATGAATTTATGAATTCCGATGAATATTTGGGAGGAATGAGTTCTGACAGACCTTTGAAAGCTTTCGTTCCTGGAGGATCATCTGTTCCTATTTTACCAGCACATTTAATTTACAAAACAGCCAATAACGAAGACCGTTTGATGACTTACGAAAGTTTGAGTGATGGCGGTTTTGTATCAGGATCAATGCTCGGTTCGGGAGGATTTATTGTGTATAACGACACATCATGCATCGTTCGAAATACTTGGAATTTCTCTCGTTTTTACCACCACGAAAGTTGCGGACAATGTTCCCCTTGCCGCGAAGGGACTGGATGGATGGAAAAAGTATTGAATAGAATTGAAAACGGTTACGGTCGTGAAGAAGATATCGATTTACTCTTAAACATTCAAAGTAAAATTGAAGGAAACACGATTTGTCCTCTAGGTGATGCTGCGGCTTGGCCAGTGGCAGCTGCGATTCGTCACTTTAGAGATGAATTTGAATATCATATTCGTTTCCCAGAAAAAATAAAAAATAGAGACCATTTTGTTGCCGAGCCTTTTGAAAGTGTGAAGCATTTAGTTTCTAAAGAATTGATTTAAAATTGAAGATTAACGATTTAAGAATTCAGAATTAAAAAAAACTCCGTAGGAGTGAAATATTGGTAGAAAATGAAAGTAACCATAGACGGTCAAGCAATTGATGTAGCACCAGGAACAACAATCCTGCAAGCAGCCAGAATGATTGGTGGAGAAGTAGTTCCGCCAGCGATGTGCTATTATTCTAAATTAAAAGGTAGCGGCGGAAAATGCCGTTGTTGTTTAGTTGAAGTTGCCAAAGGAAGTGAAGCTGATCCTAGACCAATGCCAAAATTAATGGCCTCTTGCGTAACGGGTTGTATGGAAGGAATGGAAGTAAATAGCAAATCTTCGCCAAGAGTGCAGGAAGCAAGAAAGTCAGTAACAGAATTCTTGTTGATAAACCACCCGCTGGATTGTCCGGTTTGTGACCAAGCAGGAGAATGTGATTTGCAAAACTTAAGTTTCGAACACGGAAAATCAGAAAGCCGTTTTATTGAAGAAAAAAGAACATTTGAGCCAGAAGATATTGGCCCGAATATTCAATTGCACATGAATCGTTGCATTTTGTGTTATCGTTGTGTGATGGTTGCTGACCAATTGACAGATGACCGAGTACACGGAGTGATGGACAGAGGTGATCATTCGAATATTTCGACCTGTATTTCCAAAGCGATTGATAATGAGTTTTCAGGTAACATGATTGATGTGTGTCCAGTTGGTGCTTTGACAGACAAAACTTTTAGATTCAAATCGAGAGTTTGGTTCAACAAGCCGTATGATGCTCACAGAGATTGTCCTACTTGCTCCGGAAAAACTACTGTTTGGATGTTTGGAGACGAAATTCAAAGAGTTACAGGTAGAAAAGATGAATACCACGAAGTAGATGAGTTTATTTGCAACAGTTGTCGTTTTGACCATAAAGAAGTTTCGGACTGGGTGATTGAAGGTCCTAGAAAATTTGAAAAAGATTCTGTAATCAACCAAAATAAATACTTTGGAAAATTAGAAACAGTACAAATCAATACTGAAGAAACTATTCTTTTAGGTAGAGAACAAGACAGAAAAAAAATAAGTATGGCCGAAATTCCATTGGACACTAACAACGTAAAATAATAAGAAATGGATAGTGCATTTATTATAGAAAAAAGTGTTGTAATCTTTGTTGTGTTTGCTGTAACAATGCTAATGGCAATGTATTCTACTTGGGCCGAAAGAAAAGTAGCTGCTTTTCTTCAAGACAGAGTTGGTCCTAATCGCGCAGGCTGGGGAGGCTTACTGCAACCGCTTGCCGATGGTATGAAACTGTTTGCCAAGGAAGAATTTATTCCTAATACTCCAAATAAATTTTTATTTGTTGTAGGTCCTGGAATTGCAATGTCTACCGCATTGATGACCAGTGCTGTGATACCTTGGGGAGACAGATTCCATCTTTTTGGAAGAGATATTTTATTACAAGCTACTGATTTAAATGTGGGTATACTCTATTTCATAGGTGTAGTATCGTTAGGCGTTTACGGAATTATGATTGGTGGATGGGCTTCAAACAATAAATTTTCTTTGATTGGCGCTGTTCGAGCTGCTTCACAAATGGTTTCTTATGAAGTTGCAATGGGATTGTCAATTATTGCTTTGGTGATGATGACAGGCACTTTGAGTTTAAGAGAAATATCAGCGCAACAATCCGGAATGAATTGGAATGTTTTTTATCAGCCGCTTTCTTTTATTATATTTTTGATTTGTGCATTTGCAGAAACCAACAGAACACCATTTGATTTGCCAGAATGTGAAACCGAATTAATTGGTGGTTATCATACCGAATATTCTTCAATGAAAATGGGTTTTTATTTATTTGCAGAATATGCAAATATGTTTGTTTCCTCAACGCTATTGGCCGTTATGTTCTTCGGTGGATATAACTATCCTGGAATGAGTTGGGCGGTAGAAAATTGGGGAGTGAATATTGCAAATATCATTGGAATGCTGGCTTTATTCATAAAACTATGTGGATTTATTTTCTTTTATATGTGGGTTCGATGGACTATTCCAAGATTTAGATACGATCAATTAATGCATTTAGGTTGGAGAATATTGATTCCATTATCTATCATCAATATTATGATAACAGGCGTTGTTCTTTTAAGAGTAGAAATAATGGACTACTTAGGATTTTAATCAGCGCCGAAATACCCTAACCTTGATAGAAGAGGATCACAATTTTCATAGGGTAAGATGAATAACAGGATGGGTTTATCCTGAGCAAAACGAACAGACGAAGTAAATATAAAAATAAGAAAATCATTTTTTGAATTTAGGAATTCCTAAATCTAAAATCTAAAATCTAAAATTTAAATGTCAATACAAGAAATATCACTTTCTGGCAGAAAAAAAGTGGTCTCTAATAAAGAGATGACTTTTTTTGAACGAATGTATCTCATAGCCATAATCAAAGGGCTTGCGATTACTATTCAACACCTTTTTAGAAAAAAGGCTACCATTCAATATCCTGAGCAAGTACGTGAATTTAGTCCCGTTTATCGTGGTCAACACATGTTGAAACGAGATGAACTAGGTCGCGAAAATTGTACCGCATGTGGGTTATGTGCTTTGTCCTGCCCAGCTGAAGCTATCACGATGAAAGCTGAAGAACGCAAGCCTGACGAGAAACATTTATATCGTGAGGAAAAATATGCTTCCATTTATGAAATCAATATGTTGCGCTGTATTTTTTGCGGATTGTGCGAAGACGCTTGTCCAAAAGATGCCATTTATTTGACCATTTCTAAAGAATTAGTTCCTGCTAGTTACACGCGGGAAGATTTCATTTTTGGCAAAGATAAATTAGTAATGCCATTAGATATCGCAATGCAAAATGCGCAACTTAAAAACGTTAACTAAATGATACAGATTCCGGATATAGCGAATACAACACCCATACAAATTATATTTTGTGTGCTAGCCTTTATTACGTTAGCCACAGCATTTTTAACAATTTACAGCAAAAATCCAATCCACAGTGCTATTTATTTAGTGATTTGTTTCTTCTCGATTGCTGGACATTATTTGTTGTTGAATGCACAATTCTTAGCCATAGTACACGTGATTGTATATTCAGGTGCTATTATGATTTTGTTTTTATTTACTGTAATGCTGATGAATTTAAACAAAGAAAACGAAGTTTATAAACCCCGAGTAACACGATTGGGAGCTATTGTTTTGTTTTGTTCTATGTGCTTAGTTTTAATCGCTATTTTTATTAACTCTAAACCCATAGTAGGTGATTATGTCACTACTGGTGAAGATTATCAATCTATAAAAGTATTGGGGAAAGTACTTCTAAACGAATATATGGTTCCTTTTGAATTTGCTTCGGTATTGCTTCTAGTAGCAATGATTGGATCGGTTTTATTGTCTAAAAAAGAAAAATCACAAAAATAATATGATTAATGTTTTAAACCAAGTTGGTATTGAAAATTACATTTTCCTAAGCGTAATACTATTTTGTATCGGCGTCTTCGGTGTGTTATATAGACGAAATGCTATCATCGTGTTTATGTCAATAGAAATAATGTTGAACGCAGTAAACCTATTGTTTGTAGCGTTTTCTACTTATCATCAAGATGCACAAGGACAAATATTTGTGTTCTTTTCTATGGCTGTTGCTGCAGCAGAAGTTGCTGTGGGCTTAGCAATTTTAGTTTCGGTTTTTAGAAATATGAATACAATTGATGTGGGGAAATTAAAAAATTTAAAAGGATAGTTTGCAATGGATACAAGTTTAGTTTTAATTTTATTACTTTCACCTTTTCTAGGATTTCTATTTAATGTATTTCTAGGTAAAAAAGTAGGCAAGACCACCGTCGGCATTGTGGGAACACTCTCTGTTGCAATCTCTTTTGCAGTAACATTATATTTATTTGGGTACAACCAAGTAAATCCACAACCTGTTGTTATCAAATTATTTGATTGGATCACAATAGAAAGATTTAATGTGAATTTTGGTTTTCTAATAGACCAATTATCTTTAATTTGGTTGTTGTTTGTAACTGGAATCGGATCGTTGATACATTTGTATTCGATAAGTTATATGCACGATGACGAAAAAATTCATTCGTTTTTCGCTTATTTAAATCTATTCATTTTCTTTATGATTACGCTTGTACTTGGTAGTAATCTACTTGTGATGTTCATAGGTTGGGAAGGCGTTGGGCTTTGCTCCTATTTATTGATTGGGTTTTGGTATAAAAATCAAGATTTTAATGATGCTGCGAAAAAAGCTTTCATTATGAATAGGATTGGTGATTTAGGATTTTTAATCGGAATATTTATTGTTGGTTCACTATTCAACACTTTGGATTTTACATCTTTAAAATCAATAATTACTACTGCTAGTGACATCAATGATTTGGCGATAGGAATTGCCGCCTTAGCTTTGTTCATTGGAGCCGCAGGAAAATCAGCACAAATTCCGTTATATACTTGGTTGCCAGACGCGATGGCTGGACCTACGCCTGTTTCGGCATTGATACACGCTGCAACGATGGTTACCGCAGGAATTTTCATGATTACACGATTGAACTTCTTGTTTGACTATGTTCCGAGTGTTCAAAATTTAATTGCTATTATTGGCGCAACAACGGCTTTATTTGCCGCAACAATTGCCTTGGTTCAAAATGATATTAAAAAAGTATTGGCTTATTCTACGGTTTCACAACTGGGATTAATGTTCTTAGCTTTAGGATTGGGCGCATATGAAATAGCGGTTTTCCACGTTATTACACATGCTTTCTTTAAAGCTTGTTTATTCTTGGGTTCAGGATCGGTGATTCACGGTTTACACGGAGAACAAGACATGCGCAAAATGGGTGGTTTGAAAAAAGCGATGCCGATAACTTTTACTACGATGTTGATTGCAGCATTGGCCATTTCCGGAATATTCCCGTTGGCAGGATTTTGGTCGAAAGACGAAATTTTGATGACTGCTTTTCACGAAAACAAAGCTTTATGGGTGATTGGTTCTATCGCATCGATAATGACTGCTTTTTATATGTTTAGATTAATTTATCTAACATTCTTTAATTCTTTTAGAGGAACCGACGAACAAAAACATCATTTACACGAAAGCCCTAGTTTGATCACTTTTCCATTAATCATTTTGGCAATCTTGTCTTTCTTCGGTGGAATCATCAGCTTGCCGGGACACAGTTGGTTGAATGAATATTTAGCTCCATTATTTTCGAAAGTGGCTCACGAAGAACACAGCTTTGGCACTACCGAATATGTGTTGATGGCAGTTGCCACAATTGGCGCATTAATAGGAATTGGAATTGCTTACAAAAAATACTTGAAAGACAATACTATTCCAAGCGAAGATTCTGAAATCACTGGTGTTTCGAAAGTTTTATACAACAAATATTACCTTGACGAAACTTATGATACTATTTTTGTGAAACCAATAAATGTTTTATCTACTTTCTTTAGAGATACAGTAGAAACAGCTTTATCAACGATAGTTTTTGGGCTAGGGCAAGTAACGAATAAAATCGCATTTCAGGGTAAAAAAATTCACAACGGAAGCGTTGGCTTGTATCTTTTTGCATTTGTCATTGGCGTTGTTACAATAATAACTTATTTATTTTTATAATACTTTTTACATAATGGATGTAACTACACTATTAATTACTCTTCTGATTGGCGCATTTGTTACTTATTTCTCGGGCGATAAATGGGCTCCAAAAGTGGCCTTACTTTTCGGTTTAGCTTCTTTTGCAGGTTCAATTTTTTTACTAAACCAATACAATTTAGGGTACGATATCAACTTCACGAAACTTTGGATTTCAAAACCAAATATTTCTTTTTCCTTACAAGCTGATGGATTGGCCTTAGCAATGCTTTTACTCACAACTGCATTGACTCCTATAATTATTTACTCTTCTTTTGAAAATACATATAAAAATCCAAAAGCTTTTTATGCCTTAATCTTGTTTATGTCTTTTGCGATGGCGGGAACTTTCCTTGCATCTGACGGACTTTTATACTACATTTTCTGGGAGTTGTCGTTAATACCAATATACTTCATCGCTTTGATTTGGGGTAACGGTGATGCTGAAGCACGTAAAAAAGCGGTAGTAAAATTCTTTATTTATACTCTTGCTGGTTCATTGTTTATGCTCGTTGCCTTTATTTATTTATACCAAAGAGCAGGTAGCTTTTTAATCAGCGATTTGACACAACTTAACTTGACATCAAAGGAACAATTGTGGATATTTCTGGCATTCTTCTTGGCATACGCTATAAAGATTCCGTTGATTCCTTTTCATACTTGGCAGGCCGAAGTGTACCAAAAGTCACCTACCGTTGGCACAATGCTTTTATCCGGAATTATGCTGAAAATGGGATTGTACAGTGTTATACGTTGGCAATTACCTATTGCACCATTGGCTGCCAAAGAATATATGGGTTTGTTTATCGGACTCGGAATTACGGGTGTAATTTACGGTTCTATTGTGGCTTTACGCCAAAAGAATTTGAAAAAATTATTGGCTTACTCTTCTTTGGCACACGTTGGATTAATTGCTGCTGGAACTTACACTTTAACGCTTGACGGATTTCGTGGTGCGGTTTTGCAAATGATAGCACACGGATTTGTGGTGGTTGGTTTATTCTTGATTGCCGAAATCATTTTTAGAAGATACGAAACTAGAAAAATTTCTGAGATGGGAGGTATTCGTGCACAATCTCCTAAATTCACCTCGATGTTTTTGATCTTAGTTTTGGCATCGGTAGCATTGCCATCGACATTTAACTTCGTGGGAGAGTTTACTGTTTTATATAGCCTTTCACAAATAAATATATGGTTTGCCATCCTTGGCGGATCAACTATAATCTTGGGTGCTTATTATATGTTGAAAATGTTTCAATACGTAATGTTAGGCGAAACTAACACAAAAACATTTGCAGACGTAACATTCAACGAAGGCTTCACATTAGTAATTATCATCGCCGTTTTGTTCTTTTTTGGAATGTATCCAAAACCAATAATCGACTTAATTACGCCAAGTTTGCAAGAAATTTTGAAAGCTATAAATAGAAATTAGATATAAAGACCTAACAGGTTTTGAAAAGCTGTTCGATCTAAAACAAAACATATAAATGAACACATTAGTAGCAATTACAGCACTCGGAGTTTTAACTCTTTTATTTGAAATTTTAAATTTTAGAAAAGCCATTGTTCCTGTAACAATTATTGGATTACTGGCCGTTCTTGGAGTAACCTATACCGAATTTAATACTCCAGCAAGTTATTACACAAATATGATTGTGGTGAGCAAATTTTCATCTGCATTTTCTGCTTTGTTTATTATACTTACGATTTTCTTGGTGGCTTTGGCTCACGATTTCTACGAAAATCATCAAACTAAAATCTCTGATTTTATTGCTATCAAGATATTTATGTTGGCCGGGGCAGTTGCTATGGTTTCTTTTGGAAACTTAGCGATGTTCTTTTTAGGAATTGAAGTTTTGTCAATTTCTCTATATATTCTCGCCGCAAGCAATAGATTGAATGTAAAAAGTAACGAAGCCGGTATGAAATATTTCTTGATGGGGTCTTTTGCCTCAGGGATTATATTGTTCGGAATTTGTCTGATTTATGGTGCAATGGGAACTTTTGATATTGCCGAAATTACCGATTGGTCTCGTTCCGCTGAATTGCCAATTTGGTTCCCGATAGGAATTTCATTGGTAACCATTGGAATGCTTTTCAAAATTGCAGCTGTTCCTTTTCACTTTTGGGCACCTGATGTTTACGAAGGTTCACCAGCTTTAACCACGGGTACAATGAGTACATTAGTTAAAGTGGTTGCAATGGCAACTTTATACAAGTTATTGATCGCGATGAACGCCGACTTATCGGATGCTTTTATAAATATAATGATAGTAATTTCAATTGCTTCGATGACTGTTGGAAATATCATGGCGTTGAAACAAAACAATGTTAAGCGTATGCTGGCTTTCTCCGGAGTTTCACACGCTGGTTTTATGTTGATGACCTTGTTGAGCATTAGTAATTCACCAGCTAATCTATTGTATTATGCAACAGCCTATTCCTTGTCTGGAATAGCAGCTTTCGCCGTGATTTTATACGTTTGCAAAAACAAGAACAACGAAGATATAGCAAACTTTAACGGACTAGGTAAAAATAATCCTTTGATGGCAGCTGTTCTTACAGCGGCTTTACTTTCGATGGCTGGAATACCAATTTTTGCTGGGTTTTTTGCTAAAATGGTTTTGTTCACACAAACTATCGAGGCTGGATATTTAGTAGTTGTGATTGCAGCGGTTATCAACTCTATCATCAGTGTTGGTTATTATTTCAAATTGATCTTGGCGATGTACAACAAAGAACCGAATGAAGCAGTTGCAAAAACTCCTTTCGTTTTTTATGCTGTAGCAGTTATCGCCATTCTTTTAAATATTGCTATAGGTTTATTCCCTTCGTCGGTATTGGATCTATTAGGGTAATTTAAAAATAAAAAAGTATAATATTCAAAACCATCCCGCCCAAAAGCAGGATGGTTTTTGTCTTCAATCTACAAGTAAAATATGTTTTTTAACTCGCTGACATTTGCTGTTTTTCTACCTATAGTTTTTGTACTCTATTGGTTTGTTTTTAGTAAAACTAAAACTGCCCAAAACACTTTTCTGGTTGTAGTGAGTTATTACTTTTATTCTTGTTGGGATTGGCGCTTCCTTTTTTTGTTGCTGTTTTCGACCCTTCTTTGTTATTTCACCGGAATCAAAATAGAAAAAAGTATTGGAGAACGAGAACGTAAATTTTGGTTTTGGTTGAGCATTCTCTTTAATCTTGGCTTCTTGGCCATTTTCAAATACTACAACTTTTTTGCTTTTTCCTTTTCGGAAGCGTTGAACAATATTGGATTACAATCGAGTCCGCTTTTGTTGGATGTGATTCTTCCTGTTGGGATTTCTTTCTACACTTTTCACGGTTTATCCTATGTGATTGACATTTATTACAAAAGAATAAACTCCGAAAAAAACGTAGTGGATTACGCCTTGTTCGTGAGTTATTTTCCGCTTTTGGTCGCTGGACCTATCGAAAGAGCGACACATTTATTGCCACAAGTAAAACTTAAAAGAGGTTTCGATTTCGAAAAAGCCAAAGAAGGTGTTTACCAAATTATTTGGGGACTAGTCAAAAAAGTGGTTATTGCCGATACTTGTGCCACTTATGCCAACGCTATTTTTGATAATTACACTTCGATGAATTCCTTGTCCTTGATTTTGGGTGCGGTCTATTTTGCGTTCCAAATTTATGGCGACTTTTCAGGGTATTCGGATATGGCTTTGGGAATGTCTAAATTGTTTGGATTGGACTTATTACGAAATTTCAACTATCCTTACTTCTCTAGAGATATCGCTGAGTTTTGGCGTCGTTGGCACATTTCGTTGTCGTCTTGGTTTCGGGATTATTTATACATTCCTCTTGGCGGCAGCCGTGGAAGCAAATTAAAACAAGTACGCAACGTGTTCATCATATTTGTCGTGAGCGGTTTTTGGCACGGAGCAAATTGGACTTTCTTGGCCTGGGGATTTATAAACGCACTATATTTCTTACCTTCCCTATTATTAGGAACCAACCGCACTAATATGGAAACCGCAGAACTGCATTGGGATTTCAATTCCATAAAAGTGTTTTTTAGCATTCTAGCTACTTTTTCGATAACCTGTCTGGCTTGGATATTTTTCAGGGCAAAATCTATCCATATTGCTTTTGATTATATCGAGAATATATTCACCAACGGAACTTTCGCGTCACAATTCTTGCAAAATCAACGTTACAATTACGGAATGTTGTTTCTCGTTCTTACTTTTATTGTAGTTGAATGGAATAGTCGATACAAAATAGAACCTATTTCAGGAAAATACAGCGGACTAAAAATGACGTTGTGCCTCTTGGCGATTATCGCTTTGGGAACCTATGCCGATTATAAAGAATTTATTTATTTTCAATTCTAATGAAGAAGTTTATAACATTAGTTGTTAAAATTATACTCACAATCCTAGTACTTTTAGTTGCGCTGGATTGGGCTTACACGACAGTTTACTTGCAATCTTCCAATCGCGGGAAAGTAGAAAAGGTGTTCAATTCCAAGGCTGGAAATTATGACGTAGTTATCTTAGGTTCATCCAGAGCAAATAATCATTTTGTGCCCGAACTATTTGAAAAAAAAGGATTAAAAACCTTCAATTACGGAATGAGTGGCGCCCATTTGTTCGAAGCTTCCCTCATGCTGAAATTGATGGCAGAACGCCACTATAAAATAAAAACCGTGATTCTGGAAGCCGATTTAGGTCTCTGTAACGAAAAAGAATCCGATGCTATCGCTGCAAAATTTCTTCCTTACATTCATCATTCCGAAACTATAAAAAATCATTTTTCGAAGCAAGAAAATTTTAATGAGTTGTATCATATTCCTTTTTACCGTTATATTGATTTTGATGCCATTATTGGTCTCCGGGAAATATACAATGTCACAATAGATAAACCCACGAATCTTTTGGATCGTTTGGGTTATTATCCTTTGGGTCACCAACGTGGAAATATGAAGAGTGACATAAGGGCTTTGAAACCTATTCGCAATAAATATTACGAGGAAATCAAACAAATTTGCAAACAAAATAATTACAATTTAATTGCTGTAATGACACCAATGTGTACCAATGTAAAAGGATTGGATTATTTTGAAAAATCAAACAAAATCTATCCCGAAATTTACAATCTTGAAAATGTCGTGCAAGGAGACCAATACTTTTCTTCCTGCGGCCATATGAATGATGCGGGAGCGAGGATGTTTACGGCCATTGTGATAGAGAAGTTTTTTGGGGAGAAATCAAAATCCCGCTAGCGCGGAAATTTTTTCCGTGCACACTAACACAAGTCAAAAAAAATACTGATTAAAGGGATTTACACTGAAAAAAATCCTTTTTTATAAGCGAACCTTCCGTGTCATCTGCGTCCAAATTTTTGATCAAGAGTTTCCAAAATTAACTCTTCATCCACACTGCAATTATCTGTTATTTAGGTATTTTTACAAAATAAAAGCAATGTGCAAAAATTGCATATTGCAAATTCAGATAAATTGGTAAATTTTTCAACCTAGACATAATCATTTCCTTGGATTATCATTGAAAACCCAAACATATTTGAAATACTTAAGAAAAAAATGAGTAAAAAGTGGCAAGTAAGGATTTCTTACACACCATTCCACAAGGGGCAATGACAAAAAAAACACGAATAATATTGAAGCATTATGGAACATCAAATCGAAATATACAAGTCTGCCGACAATGCTATTGAACTTCAAGTAAGCCTTGATAATGATACTGTTTGGCTAAACCGTCAACAATTAGCAATGCTTTTTGACAGGGATATTAAAACTATAGGTAAGCATATTAATAATGTATTCAATGAGAAAGAATTAGATTTAAGTTCAACTGTCGCAAATTTTGCGACGGTTCAAATTGAAGGAGATAGAGAAATAAAAAGAAATATAGAATATTACAACCTCGATGTTATCATTTCAGTAGGTTATCGCGTGAAATCAAAACAAGGAACGCAATTTCGTCAATGGGCAACGCAACGTTTAAAAGACTATTTGGTAAAAGGATATGCCATCAATGAAAAACGATTGCAAGAAGCAACAGACAAATTTCAAGATTTAAAAAACGCCGTAAAATTAGCTGCAAAAGCAGGAAATGCAGAAGCTTTAACTTCTGTAGAAGCCAAAGGAATACTTGGAGTTATTGAGCAATATGCTTATGCTTTAGAAACTTTGGACAAATACGACCACCAAAAGTTGACTATTGACAACGCTTTTGAAACAACAGGAATCCAAAAACTAAGCTATGAAAACGCCATAGAACAAATCAAAATTTGGAGAGATTTTCAAAATGCGGGAAGTTTATTTGGAAACGAAAAAGACCAATCGTTCAAAAGTTCTTTGGAAACGATTTACCAAACTTTTGATAAAACTGACTTATACCCAACTCTAGAAGAAAAAGCAGCCCATTTATTGTATTTCGTCGTGAAAAACCATTCCTTTTCGGATGGGAACAAACGCATTGCAGCAGGCTTGTTTATTTATTTTTTAAGTTTAAACGACAAACTACTGAATGATTTTGGCACGAAACGAATTGGCGACAATGCTTTAGTTGCTATAACGATTATGATTGCCGAAAGCAAGTCGGAAGAAAAAGATATAATGGCAAAACTAGTAGTCAATTTAATAAATAATAACAATTAGATTTCACAGAAAAAAAACAAATATGCTAATAGACAATACAAAAACAATCCGCTGGGGCATCTTAGGATGTGGCAATGTTACTGAACTAAAAAGCGGGCCAGCATATCAAAAAACAGCGGGATTCAAAATCGAAGCCGTGATGCGCAGAGATGCTAATAAAGCTGCTGATTATGCCAGAAGACACAACATCAGTAAATATTATTCGGATGCGGATGAGTTAATCAATGATCCTGAAATTGATGCCATTTATATTGCCACTCCGCCAGACACGCATCATTTTTATGGTCTAAAAGTTGCTTCGGCTGGGAAAATTTGTTGCATCGAAAAACCATTGGCGCCAAACTATAGAGAAAGCATCGAAATCTACGAAGCTTTCAAAACTAAAAACATTCCTTTATTCACGGCTTATTACAGAAGATCTTTGCCTCGTTTCGAGCAAATAAAAACTTGGTTGGAGAATAATGAAATAGGAGAAGTGAGATCTATTCGATGGAATTTAACAAAGCCAACTTCTGATCAGGATTTATCGAGAGATTACAATTGGCGTACTGATGCCAAAGTGGCTCCAGGAGGTTATTTTGATGATTTGGCGAGTCATGGTTTGGACTTGTTTACTTTCCTTTTGGGAGACATTAAGGAGGCTTCAGGTTATAGTTTGAACCAGCAAGGATTGTATTCCGCTAAAGATGCCATCACCGCTTGTTGGCTTCACGAATCTGGAGTTACGGGAAGCGGCAACTGGAATTTTGGTAGCAGTAAACGAGAAGATAGTGTTGAAATCGCTGGAAGTAAAGGCAAAATAACTTTTTCTATTTTCGAAAATGACGCTATTGTACTATCTAATCAAGAAGAAGAAACGGAGCTTTTTATCGAACATCCAGAAAACGTGCAACTGCATCATGTAGAAAGAATTCGGGAACATCTTGCAGGCAATAGCATCCATCCATCTAATGGATTAACGGCTTCGCATACCAGTTGGTTTATGGACAAGATTCTAGGCAACATATTGGAATAAAAAAAACAGCCTAATTAGGCTGTTTTAGTTAATTAATTTCTTTAAAGACTATTTGTTAGGGAATGTATTTGTAATAGTCTTGTCGTTATAAGTCATAACAAAAGTGTATTTTTCATTTTCAATGTTGTTGCCATCAAAAAGATTGGGCTCAAACAATGGTCGACAATATGACCCAAAACGCAAAAACAGCAGGACTGGATTTTCATTTTGAAAAAGCCATTTTGGCTAATTCCCACAACGCGCATCGATTGTTGCATCTGGCAAAAAAACACAATCTTTCCAACGAATTAGAAGAATTGCTCTTCGAAGCGTATTTAACCGAAGGGAAGGATTTAAATGATTTAAATACTTTAATTAACCTGGGCATTGAGGTAGGACTCGAAGCCGAGGCCGTTGCACAAGTTTTGAATTCCGACGCGTACAGCCAAGACGTAAAACAAGATATCCAAGAAGCAAATTCGATAGGTGTTCAAGGCGTTCCTTTTTTTGTTTTTGAGAATAAGTACGTCATTTCCGGGGCACAACCTGCAACAGCTTTCTTGCAAACTTTAGAAAAAGTCTGGCAGGAAGGGCAATTTGATTCAAAAGTAAGGATGCTAAACACCACAACCGACAATAGTTGCGGCATCAACGGATGTGAATAAATGACTTGGACACTGACTGCAATTGTTAACCGCGCAAAATACTAATAAAAGCAAATTAGTGTTTATCCGTATCCAAAATGGGTGGGCTTATCGGTTTGCATTGACTTTGCCGAAACCAAAGCTTCAACCGCCGTCGCCAATAAAATTGACAAAAAATTCCAAGACTTTACGAAAGAAATTTAGAGCATTGCGACCAAAGCAAACCACTTAATACGATGAAAAATTGGAATCTATATAAGAAACATTTGTGAAAAAAAATTACTTTATTTCCATCTGTCGTTTAAAAAAGTTCCAACTTTCCAGATAAACATCAATATCCTTGGGGTTGTTGTGCTCCCCGTTGATTACTTTTAAGAGCGTAACTTCTGGTTTGCCTTTTTGTTTGTAGGTGTATTTTTCAATTGTTTTCCCATCCGTTGGGTCAGTATCAGGCAATGCTTCCATTGCGGGCTCGCCTTTGTATCCGTCTAACGTTGCCCAATAATGAAAGCTTTCGTCTGTTGAACGAACCAATCCTTTATTTTTGGCCGAAATTCCACCATTGTAAGGATTTGTTTTGTCGTTGGTACCATTGATAATCATTACTGGCATAGGCATTTTCTTTTCAATGCAATCCATATTGGTTGGATCGGGAATGTTAGCAACAATAGCGGTAATGCCCTTGAATTTTTCAGGCATGGTCATGGCTAATTTATACACCATGTGTCCGCCACCCGATGTTCCTACAGCGAATACTCTGGCAGGGTTTATTTTATAATTCGCGACACAATAATCAATCATTTGGCTAAAAAAAGCATTCTCGTCTATATTTTCAACATTCGCTGTAGCAGGTGCATCTTTTCTGCACTCATTCCAATTTTTTTTATATCCATCAGGGAACACCATTAAAATGTGTTCGGTTTCGGCCAGTGCCATTAGTTTGGTGGTGCTTTTCATGGATTTAATCCCATTACCCCCTGAACCGTGTAAAACGAAAATTAAACTGGCTTTGGTATTGCTTGGCGATGGTTTAATGAAATGAAAGCTGCGGAAATGCCCGTCGATTAATACAGAATCATTTACAATTTGTGCATTGGTGCTTATAAAAAAGAGAAGGGTTATGATAAACAAGTTTACTTTTAAATTATTTTTCATTGGTTTGGGTTTTTAATTTTTTCTAAAAGTAGTAATTATTAAAATGGAAAAATATTAATACCGATAACAACGCACTCGATTTTGAATTGGCAAAAAGCGTTGGGACTTATTTCCGCCTAAACAAAGAAGAAATGAAAACCATCATTCAAGAAGTACTCCAAGCAACAAGCAATTGGAAAAAAATTGCTAACGAAATAGGTATTTCAAGAGTAGAGCAAGAATTGATGATTAAATCTTTTAAATAAGTCAGGAGTAGATTATCCTAAATCAGAGGCACCCGAGAGTTTTGCTCGAACAAACGAAGCAAACAATTGGTCTCACTACGGTCGTTCCTTTTGTTCCGTTCGGCTGTTCCAGTAGGTCTCCCGAAAGCTTTCGTGTGGTATGTCTTATATAATCCCTACTCGATTTTATTCTAATAATTAAACAAAGCGAAGCATCTTACAAGATTAACTTTTATTATACACTATCTTTACAATCCCAAATCTTCATATAATGAAACTAAAATTACTTTTTCTAGTACTACTCCCTTTTGTATGCCTTGCTCAAATACCGGAATATTACAATTCTATTGATTTTTCTAAAACAGGCGACAACCTCAAAACGCAATTAAGCACCCTTATTACCACTACCCATATTATCAACTTGCCCTACACGGCAACAGGAAGCACTGATGTATGGGATACCCTATCACAAACGGATTTAGACCCTAACAATAGCAACAAGGTATTGCTTGTCTATGGCTATAATGACACTGATACCAATGTCATCAATGACAGAAGCAGAGGTAAAAATGAACAATGCCATACCAGCAGCTGTAATGGTCTCTGGGTAAGAGAACACACCTATGCTCGTTCTCTTGGTACACCCAATTTGGGTTTTGACTTGGCCGGTTCAGATGCACACCATTTAAGAGCAATCGACAGCCAATTCAATAGCTTAAGAAGCAACAAGATCTATGATGATGGTGTAGGCAATGCAGCCGTTTTGCCAAATGGTAACTGGTATCCAGGCGACGAATGGAAAGGTGATATTGCCCGTATGATGATGTATATGTACGTTCGGTATTCAACCCAGTGTGCAGCAACTACCATTGGAGCTGGAAGTACTGCGTACTCTACCTTTGGTGATATGCCCAATATTTTCTTGGAATGGAATGCGGAAGATCCGGTTTCGCCCAACGAGTTGACCAGAAACAATGTTCTCAATACACTGCAAGGCAATAGAAACCCTTTTATAGACAACCCCTATTTGGCCAATATCATCTGGAATGGTCCTGCAGCAAACGAAACCTGGGGCCTGCTTTCCATCAAACAAAATGCTTTGAGCCAAATCATTGTTTATCCATCCATAACAACGGATTGTATTTATATTTCAAATCCAAACAACAAAAATTACACCTACTCAATTTTCAATAACATCGGTCAAAATATTAAAACCAACATTACCGGGGATAAAATTGATTTTTCTACTAATTCAAAAGGTTTATATTTAATTAATCTATCAAATGAAAATCAATCAAAAAATTTCAAGATAATTCTGAAATAGAAATTATCCCTGCCCCCACTCACGTACAAAATGACACGAGCGTAGCGACTGACGAAGTCAATCCCTTCGTGTTGTTTATTTCGAATTACTAGAAAAAAAAATATAATTCGCCAACTAATTTAACTTAATGTGCGGTTTTATTTGCATATCTACAGTACATGCTAGTTATCATATAATAAAAAAAACAATCACTACTCAAACTAGTATTTACTTAATTTTGCTTTATGCATAAATTCTTCTAGTTTCTCCACCATGTTAAGACTACCACAAAAGAAAGGGGCTCTCTCATGCAATGCCGTGGGTATAATTTCCATAATTCTACAAAAACCATCTGAAGCTTTGCCTCCAGCTTGTTCTGCTATAAAAGCCATCGGGTTGCATTCATATAACAATCGTAATTTTCCTTTGGGCGCCTTGGAACTTGTTGGATAAAAATAAATACCCCCTTTTATCATATTTCTATGAATATCTGAAGCCAGGCTTCCAATATATCTTGAAGTATAAGGTCTGTTTTCTTCTTCTAATTGGCAATATTTGAGATAATCTTTAACTCCTTGTGGAAAATGAACATAATTCCCCTCGTTTACGGAATAAATGGAGCCGTCAACTGGAAATTTCATTTTGGGATGCGACAAGTAAAAAGTACCAATAGCAGGATTTAAAGTAAATCCATTGACACCATTGCCTGTAGTATAAACAAGCATAGTCGAAGTTCCATAAATGACATAACCTGCTGCAACTTGGTTAATTCCCGGTTGCAAAAAATCTTCGAGAGTTACCGGAGTTCCCACTGGAGTTATTCTCCTATAAACTGAAAAAATAGTTCCCACTGAGACATTCACGTCAATATTTGACGATCCATCCAATGGATCCATCAAAACTACATATTTACTACTATTGCTGTTATCACTCCCTT